>DATEMG010000545.1:0-3863 GCA_035275805.1 Blastocatellia bacterium | reverse complement strand
CATCCGCCCCAGGTTGTTGTTCTGATTGTCGTCGCTGTTCCATCCGCCGTGGTTCTGCTTCAGATAAAAAGTCAGAATCGTTCCGCCCTCATTCGAAATCGGTTTTTCGGCGACGAAGACAGCCTTGCGCGGTCGGTTGCGCAGCCCGGGGCCTGCGTCAATTCCCCATGCGGTTTCGTCCTTGCCATCGATCGCGAATTCGACGGAGCCGGTCACGCGACGGCGTTTGCTCTTGTCGTCGTAGATCGGCTCGAGCTCGCGCTCGGGCTGGTTGTAATCGGCGGCGCCGCGGACTAGCTTTATCTTCGTGACCTTCTTAGGATCGCCGGCGGGCGCGGCTTCGACTTCAAACTCGGTCAGCGCGCACGTTCCTTTGGCCGAACGCCCGGGGCCGCCCATAGGCAGGTTCGCGTCGGGCAGCAATTCCAATTGGAACGCCGTGATGTTCCGCTGAGCGACTGCCGCCGACATCTTCACGCGATGTTTGGTCGGCGCGTAGCCCTGCGCCAGGAACGAGCTGTCCTTCATCGGCAGGTATTTCTGCCCGCCCGTGGAAATGTCATCAACGACCGGCTTCACGACGATCCATTCAGGCTGGTCTTTGGCGACTTTCGTTTCCCATTCCGCCAATCGTTTTCGCCAATCCGGAGTCCGCTCTCGCAGCGCGGCTTCGATCTCGCGAATCCGGCTGAAGATGTTAGCGCGCCGCATTTGCTCTTCGGGCGTGTAGACGTGGACGCTGCCTTCGTAGGAATTGTTCAGGAAGGCGAACATCCGGTAATACTCTTCCTGCTTGAGGGGATCGAATTTGTGGTTGTGGCATTGGGCGCATTGAATGGTCAAGCCGAGAACGCTTTTGCCGATGGCGTCCATCCGATCGAACATCGCCTCCATTCGGAACTGTTCGGGGTCGACGCCGCCCTCTTCATTGATCATCGAGTTGCGCAGGAAACCCGTGGCCACTATCTGATCCTGAGTCGCGTTCGGCAGCAGATCACCGGCGATCTGTTCGATGACGAATTGGTCGTAAGGCTTGTCGGCGTTGAGCGCGTTGATCACCCAGTCGCGGTAGAACCAGACCGACCGTTGTTTGTCCTTCTCGAACCCGTCGGAATCGGCGTAGCGCGCGGCGTCGAGCCAATGACGCCCCCACCGTTCGCCGTAATGCGGCGAGGCCAGCAATCGCTCGACCTGTTTTTCATAGGCGTTCGGACTCTTGTCGTTCAGGAACGCGTCAACCTCGGCGATTGTCGGCGGAAGGCCGATCAGATCGAGGCTCAAGCGGCGCAACAGCGTGACGCGGTCGGCTTCCGGCGAAGGCGTTAAACCCTCCTTCTCCAAACGCGCAAGGATGAACCTATCGATCGGGGTCTTGACCCAATCCCTGTTCTTGACTTCGCGCGGCGCCAGACGCTCCGGCCTCACGAACGCCCAATGTTTGATTGCGGATTGCGGATTGCGGATTGCGGATTGCCTGTCTTCAGGCCACTCCGCCCCTTGATCAATCCAGGTCTTGATCAAAGTAATTTGATCCGACTTCAGAGCTTCGCCATTCATCGGCATGCGCGCCTGATCGCCGAGTCCGGCGACGCGCTGATAGAGCGCGCTCTCGGCGGCTCTGCCAGGAATGACGACTTTGGCCAGCGCGATCTTTTTCGAATCGAGCCGCAGCCCCGCCATTTGCCTGTTCGGGCCATGGCAGCCGTAGCAATGCGATTGAAAGATCGGCTGAATCTCCCTGACGAAATCGACTTTCGATTGTTGTCTTTGATTCGTCGCGGCGAAAGATGACGACGCCCAACGCCACGCCCCGGCTACCAACATGGCGAAAACAATCACGACTGCAAGAGCTAGTCTACTGTTCTTCATAACCCCGCCTCGAAGTTGCGCTTCAGATTTTATTGCCCGAAATAAGCCACGCGAATTTTGGTTTGACCAAATATAGCCTGTGAAGAGGAAAGGGAAAAGGGTGCGAGGGAGTGGGGGAATGGGGAGTGGGGAGTGGGGATAGGAAAGGTCATCTTTTCCCCATTCCCCATTCCCCACTCCCCATTCCCCATTCCCCATTCCCTACTCCCCATTTAGAATACGGATCGAATTTATGAAGATTGATCACAACACAGTCGCAGTCGTGACTGGCGCTGCTTCCGGGATAGGCCGCGCGCTCGCCGCCCGCCTGGCTCAAGAGGGCGCGTCGCTCGCCATCGCAGACATCAACGCTGCAGATCTTGACGAAACGGCCCAAGGGCTTAAGTCAAAGGACGGCTCATCCGCTAAAGTCACCACGCACACAGTCGACGTTTCGGATAAGGAAGGGGTCGCGGAGTTTGCGCGCGATGTGGTCGAGGCGCACGGACGCGCCCACCTTCTCATCAACAATGCCGGAGTCGGGCTATTCGGCATGGCGGAGCAGCTTTCGATCGAAGACATCGAATGGTTGATGGGCGTCAACTTCTGGGGGGTGGTTTACGGCGTCAAACATTTTCTGCCGATCCTGCGCCGGCAGCCTGAAGGCCACATCGTAAACATCTCATCGGTCTTCGGCATCGTCGGTCCGGTGGGACATTCGGCATATGCGGCGAGCAAATTCGCTGTGCGCGGCTTCACCGAGGCGCTGCGCCACGAACTGGCCGGCGGTCCCGTAAAGGTTTCAGTAGTCCATCCCGGCGGCGTCAGAACCAACATCGCCAATAACGCCAGGCCCGGAGCCGGGGCGGACCGGACGGCGGTCGAAAAGGAGAGAGCGATCTTTAATATGGCGGCGCGGACCTCGCCCGAGAAGGCCGCAGACCGAATCGTGCGCGGCGTCTTGCGGGATGAAGAGAGAATCCTGGTCGGCGCCGACGCCTGGATGATAGACCGCATTCAACGATGGGCGCCGGTGAAATACTGGCGACTGATGGGCAAGATGATCGAGATCATGACTAAGTAATCCGGAGATAGGCTATGGCGAGTTGGCAGGCTGACTTGGTTTCGACTTTCATTCGGATGTTTGTGAAGCGCCGCCCCGAAGGAAGCGAGGCGGACGTAGTGAAACAGATTCGCTCGAGTCTGGAGCTTTCGCAACTCATTCGCGCTCTGATCGCGCCTGTTGACCTTCGGGCGGTAAGCGCAGTGAAAGACGGATCGGTGAAAGGCGAATGGCTGCGGTTGAACGGCGAACCGCGGCAGACCATCTATTACCTGCATGGCGGCGCTTACGTCGCCTGTTCGCCGGAAACTCACCGCGCATTCACTTCGGCGCTGTCGCGAGCGGCGAAGGCAAGCGTTTTCGCGCTCGATTACCGTCTCGCGCCCGAGCATCGCTTCCCCGCCGCGGTCGAAGACGCCGTCGCGGGTTATCGATGGCTACTCGATCAGGGCATTGATCCGCGGGAGATCGTCATCGGCGGCGATTCGGCGGGCGGAGGACTGACGATGGCGACGCTGCTCGCGCTGCGCGACGCGGGTGAGCGGTTGCCGCGAGCGGCCTTCCTCATGTCGCCATGGGTCGATCTGGCATGCGCCGGACGGTCGCTCGACGCCAACGACAAGCGCGATTCGATGTTTTACGGCGCCGGCGTTCGATGTATGGCCCCGGTTTACCTGGGAGGCGCTTCGCCGCACGATCCGCTTGCCTCGCCTGTTTACGCCGATCTTTCAAAACTGCCCCCGCTGCTGATCCAAGTCAGCGACACCGAGGTTCTGCTGGATGATTCGACGCGCCTGGCCGACCGCGCGAAGCATTGCGGCGTCAATGTCAATCTGCGCGTGTGGAGTGACCTGCCTCACGTGTGGCCGGTTTTCGTCGCGTTCAGAATGCCCGAATCGTTTCAGGCTCTCGGCGAGATCGTCGAATTCATCCAAACCACCTCACCGCAGAA
>DATEMG010000544.1:0-2004 GCA_035275805.1 Blastocatellia bacterium | reverse complement strand
ATGACTCGCCGCGCTATGCCAGCGCAGGACTTTTCGCCCGCGACCGACGCGCTCGCGCCGATCGGCAGGCAGGAGGTCTGGGCGGCGGGCGTGACTTATTTCCGCAGCCGGACGGCGCGAATGGAGGAGGCGAAATCGGCGGGCGGCGGTGATTTTTACGATCGCGTCTACGCAGCCGACCGCCCGGAGCTGTTCTTCAAATCCACTCCGCACCGCGTCGCAGGCCCAAATCAGAACGTGCGTATCCGGCGCGATTCGAAGTGGAATGTGCCGGAGCCTGAGCTGACGCTGGTCGTCAATTCGCTCGGCCGGATCATCGGCTACACCGTAGGCAATGACATGAGTTCGCGCGACATCGAGGGCGAAAATCCGCTCTACCTGCCGCAGGCGAAAGTCTACTCCCAAAGCTGCGGACTCGGCCCCGGCATCCTGATCCGCTCGCAGCCGTTGCCCCCGGAGACCGAGATTCATCTGGATATCATTCGCTCTGGCGCGACCGCCTTTCACGGTCAGACCATGCTAAGCGAGCTGAAGCGGAAGCCGGAAGAACTGGTCGAATATCTCTTCCGCGACAACACGTTTCCTTACGGCTGTTTTCTGCTGACGGGCACTGGCATCGTGCCGCCAGACGAATTCACGCTCGCGGTCGGGGACGAAATCCGCATCACGATTGAACCCATCGGGACGCTGGTCAATTACGTGACGCAATCGTAGAGTTCGTTGTACCGGCTTTAGCCGGAAACATTGTCTGACAACACTTTCCGCCTAAAGGCGGGACTACAAACAAAGTCACAGAGATGGAACTAAACGGCAAAAACATCATCGCAGGTAAAACAATTGAGGTCGGCGGAAAGACATTTCAAGCTTTCGCCCCGGCTTCGGGCAAATCGATCGGGCCACATTTTGAAGGCGCCACTGCCGATCAGGTCAATCAGGCGTTGGAGGCGGCCGAATCGGCGTTTCATGAATATCGCCGGCTCTCGCCGGAGCGGCGCGCGAACTTCCTCGAAAAGATCGCCGATGAAATCCTCGCGCTCGGCGACGAATTGATAGAACGCGTTCACCTGGAAACAGGATTGCTGAAAGACCGTTTGACGGGGGAACGCGGACGCACGGTTAATCAATTGCGGATGTTCGCCGATCTGGTCCGCGAAGGCTCGTGGGTGGACGCGCGCATTGACCGCGCGATTCCCGACCGCCAACCTCTGCCGAAACCGGACCTTCGACGAATGCTCATTCCCATCGGCCCCGTGGTCGTTTTCGGCGCGAGCAATTTTCCGCTGGCGTTTTCGGTCGCGGGCGGCGACACGGCTTCGGCCCTGGCGGCCGGTTGTCCGGTGGTGGTGAAAGCTCATCACGCGCATCCCGGAACATCGGAGTTGGTGGCGCGCGCAATCGTCAAGGCCGTCGCCGAGTCGGAAATGCCTGCGGGCGTGTTCTCACTGCTTTACGGCGCGGGGCACGAGGTCGGCATCGGTCTGGTCAAACATCCGTTGACGAGGGCGGTCGGCTTCACCGGCTCGCTGCGCGGCGGACGCGCGCTGTTCGACGCCGCCGCCAGCCGCCCCGATCCGATTCCCGTTTTCGCCGAGATGGGCAGCGTCAATCCCGTCTTCATTCTGCCCGGAGCATTGGGCGAACGCGCGGAAGCGATCGCCGAAGGATTGAAGAATTCGGTCACGCTCGGCGTGGGACAGTTCTGCACGTGTCCGGGGCTGGCCGTCGGGCTGCTCGACGAAAACTTCATGCGATTCGCCGATAAGCTCGGCGGGTTGATCGCCGACGCGCAACCGGGAACGATGCTCTACCCCGGCATTCTGGAAGGCTACGAAGCGGGAGTGAAGAGACTCGGGGGCCTCGGAGGGTTGCAAACAACCCAATCGCGGATCGACCCCGACGCCGCAAAAACCGAGGCGCGCGCCGCCGTCTTCTCCACAAACGGGCGAACGTTTATGCGCCATCACGAACTGAGCGAAGAGGTCTTCGGCCCCGCAACCGTCGTCG
>DATEMG010000543.1:0-5160 GCA_035275805.1 Blastocatellia bacterium | reverse complement strand
CGAGCGGGCGGGAGGCGCGTGGCCCGGCGAGGTCGGGCCGTTCCATATCGAAGGCGCGACCCCCAACGACACGCTCGTCGTCAAAATCCTGAAGCTGCGGCCGAATCGCGACACGGCCGTTTCGACGCATTCGCCCGGCTTCAGCGCGCTCGCAACTGACCGCCGTACGCCGATGCTCAACGATCCCATTCCGGCCAAACGCTTCATCTGGAAACTCAATCGCGAGAGCAATACCGGCATACTTGATCTGCCTAACAGCAGGATGAAGCGCATCGAGGTCGAATTGAAGCCGATGCTCGGACGCGTGGCCGTAGCGCCGCAGGGCGAAGAGGCGTGGGGCGGCCTCTGGCCGGGCGATTTCGGCGGCAACATGGACGCGTCCGACGTATGCGAGGGGGCGACCGTTTATCTGCCGGTCTTTCACGACGGCGCGCTCTTCTATTTCGGCGACGGCCATGCGCTGCAAGGCGACGGCGAGGTCTGCGGCTCCGGACTCGAAACGAGCATGGACGTGACTTTTCAATTCGATCTGATCAAGGGCAAGCGGATCCGCTGGCCGCGCATCGAAAACGGCGAATACATCATGGCGACGGGCAGCGTCCGCCCGCTGATGGACGCCTTCCGCATCGCCCAGGTAGAATTGATCGGCTGGCTGGTGGACGATTACGGCTTCGAAAAATGGGAAGCTTTTCAGGTTGTTTCGCAGGTCGGCGTGACGCGCGTCGCCAACGCCGTGGACCCGAACTACACCGTCGTCGCCAAATTTCCGAAGAAATATTTGCCGAAGAATTAGGGGAGTAGAGAATCGGGAATGGGGAGTGGGGAGTGGGGAATAAGAAATAACTTCATCAGTCCCCATTCCCCGCTCCCCACTCCCCACTCCCGATGTTCTTCAAAGGAGACTATAAGCAGTTGCTCGAAATCGCCAACCTGACCAAAGAATACGCGACGCCGCGAGGCCCGCTTGAGATCCTTTCCGACATCAATCTGACATTCCAACGCGGCGACGCCGTAGCGGTCATGGGCCCGTCGGGCAGCGGCAAAAGCACGCTGCTCTACGTCGTAGGCGCGCTGGAGCCGCCGACTTCGGGAACGGTCATGCTCGACAAGCAGAACCCGTTCGAACTCGGCGAGCCGGCGATGGCCGCGTTCCGCAATCAGAAGATCGGCTTCGTCTTTCAGGATCACTGTCTGCTGCCGCAATGCTCCGTGCTCGAAAACGTGTTGGCGCCGACCCTCGTTAGCGGCGCCGGCGGCGATTACGTCGGGCGCGCCGAAAAACTGCTGGAGCAGGTCGGATTGTCCGAACGCCTGGATCATCGCCCGGCCCAGTTGTCGGGCGGCGAGAAACAGCGCGTGGCAATCGCCCGCGCACTGATCCGCGAGCCGCTGCTGCTGCTTTGCGACGAGCCGACGGGCAACCTCGACCGCCACTCGGCCGAGAACGTCGCATCGCTGCTCCTCGATCTGCACGAGCAGCGGCAAACGATCCTGATCGTGGTCACGCACAGCGCGGAACTCGCCGCTAAATTTCCCGCCCGGTACGAATTGATCGAACGACAACTCAAACAAGTGTGACGGTCGGCGCCGCTTTCGGCGCTGACTCAACGAACAATGAACGCTGTAACGCTCATCAAACGCAATCTCACTCATTACTGGCGCACGAATCTCGCGGTCATTTTCGGTGTGGCGACCGCCGTGGCCGTGCTGGCGGGCGCGCTGCTCGTGGGCGATTCGGTGCGCGCAAGCCTGCGCGACCTGGCGCTGGCCCGCCTGGGCAAGACCGATCTAGTCGTCACGGCCTCGGGGTTTTTCCGCGAACGACTGGCCGACGACCTGCAATCGCACGATCAATTCGCGGCGAATTTCAACGGCGCGTGCCCGATCATCGCGCTCGAAGCCGCGGTTACACGCGACGAGAATAACGCCCGGGCCGGCGGCGTGCAGGTTTACGGCGTCGACGAACGCTTCTGGAAATTCCACGGCGCGAACACTCAAACGCCCGAAGGCAATGACGTGTTGATCAGCCGGGCGCTGGAGCGCGAGTTGGGCGCGAAACAGGGCGACACCCTGATCTTGCGGATCGAGAGGCCTTCGGCGATTCCGGCCGAATCGCTGCACGGGCGCAAGGACGACCTCGGCCGCACGGTTCGATTGACGATGCGCGAGGCTCTGCCCGAGGCCTCGCTCGGCGAATTTTCGCTGCGGCCGCAGCAGGGCGCTGTGCGCGCCGTGTTTGTAGAGCTGAAGAAACTGCAAAAGAACCTCGAGCAGGACGGCAAGGCGAATGTAATTCTGCTTGCGGCGAAAAATGCAGAAAGTCAATCGGCGCAAATCGCGGCGCAGGTTCTGAAGGACAAATTCGCGCTGGCCGACCTGGGACTGAAGCTCCGCGCGCTTGAACAGCAGCGTACGCTTTCGCTCGAAAGCGACGGCGCGGTGATCAACGACGCTTTGGCCGACGCGGTTTACCGGATGCCGAATACGACGCATCTCGATGAAATCCCTGTCTTGACCTATCTGATAAATAAGATCCGCCTTGGCGACCGCGAAATCCCTTATTCGCTGGCTACAGCATTGGCGTGGCGAGATATGCCGGGTTTGTCTGACTCCGTAATTAACGGCGGCGACGTGACAACCCGTGGGCCAGATGGACGAGAGATCGTTAACCGGGTCAGCCTTACCAGAACCGTCAATGGCGCTTTGGTAAGCCTTCTATCCACAACCAACGAGTATCCGGCATTCATCGTGCTCAACGAGTGGGCGGCGAATGATCTGGGGGCAAAGGTAAATGATGATGTCCAGATCGAGTACTATCTTTGGGAGCAGGAAGGGCGACTGGTTACCAAAACCGCAAGCCTTCGCGTGGCGGCCATTACGCCGATGCAAGGCATCGCGGCTGATCGCAATTTGGCCCCTGATTACCCGGGCATCACCGACACGGACAGCCTCGCGGATTGGGACCCGCCGTTCCCTATTGATTTGAATCGCGTTCGACCGAAGGACGAGGATTACTGGCGGCAGTATCGCACGACTCCAAAAGCCTTCATCCCGATTTTTGCCGGGCAAAAGCTTTGGGGATCACGCTACGGCAAGTTGACCTCGATGCGCCTCACTCCCAAAGACCCGAGTGATTTGCAGGGGACGCGTGACGCGTTTGAAAGACAACTGCGCGCCGCGTTAGATCCGATTCAAATGGGACTGGGAATCCAGTCAGTCAAAGAGCGAAGCCTGCAAGCATCGCGCGGCGCGACCGACTTCGGCGAATACTTCACCTACTTCAGCTTCTTTCTGGTGGTCTCGGCATTGTTGTTGACGACGCTTTTTTTCAGGCTCGGGGTCGAGCAACGGCTGCGCGAGATCGGGCTGTTGCGCGCCATCGGGTTTTCCACAAAGCAGGTCCGCTCGCTGTTTTTGCGCGAAGGACTGGCGCTCGCCGCGCTCGGCAGCGTCGCCGGGTTGATCGGCGCTGTCGCTTACGGCGCGTTGATGATGTTCGGATTGCGCACGTGGTGGGTCGGGGCGGTCGGCACGACGCTGCTCGAACTGCGCGTTACCCCGCAGTCATTGCTGATCGGCGCGTTGTCTGGAATCGCGACCGCGCTCGTCTGCGTGTGGTGGACGCTAAGGTCGTTGAGGGAGTCGTCGCCGCGAAGCCTGTTGGCCGGATCGTTAGAAGGCGTGACACTTTCAGAACGCGGAACACGCGGAATGTTAAACGGAAATTTCCGTTTATTCCGCGTGTTCCGTTATTTCCGCGTGTTCCGCGTTCTCGTCTTCGGCGCGCTTGGAGTCGCGTCATTGATCGCCGCCGCGTTGAAGCTGATTGGACAGGCCGGAGGGTTTTTCGGCGCGGGAACATTGCTGCTCATCGCCATTCTTTTCTTCTGGTCGTCGTGGCTGCGTTCGGACAGGAAGCGAACGATTCAAGGACAGGGCTCGTGGCCCATGGCGCGGTTGGGTTTTCGCAACGCCACTACGCGGCCCGGTCGCAGCGTGCTCTGCATCGCGTTAATCGCCTCGGCAGCCTTCATCATAGTTTCGGTTGACGCGTTTCGGCGGGACGACCGCGCCGGGGCGCTCGACAGAAACTCGGGCAACGGCGGTTATCCGCTGATGGCCGAATCGCTGTTGCCGGTCGTTCGTGACCTGAACAGCCAGCAGGGCAGAGAGGAACTAAACCTCAACGACGACAAACTGGCCGGCGTAAAGATCGAGCGGTTCCGGCTGCGACCGGGCGACGACACCAGTTGTCTGAATCTTTACCAGCCGCGCAACCCGCGAATACTCGGCGCGCCCGACGGCTTCATCGGCGAATCGCGGTTCGCGTTTCAATCGTCGCTGGCTAAGACCGATGAAGAGAAGGCCAACCCGTGGGGCCTGCTCAAGGCGAATTTGGGCGAGGGCGTTGTTCCGGTCGCCGCCGACGCCAATTCGTTGACTTATGTTTTGCATCTGAAGCTCGGAGATGAATTGACGGTCAACGCCGGCGACGGCGCGCCGGTCAGGCTCCGTGTGGTCGCCGCGTTCGCCGACAGCGTCTTCCAGGGCGAGTTGTTGATATCGGAGACGAACTTCAAGAAATTGTTTCCCGATCAGGAGGGCTATCGCTTCTTCCTGATTGACGGCGAAGAGGGGAAATCTTCGGAAATCGCCGCCGCGCTCGAAGACAAACTTTCCGATTTCGGTTTCGACGCGATCGGAACCGAAGAGAAACTCGCGGGATTTCATCGGGTAGAGAACACCTACCTCTCGACGTTTCAAACGCTGGGCGGACTGGGATTGCTGTTGGGGACGCTCGGACTTGCCACGGTCTTGTTGCGCAACGTGCTGGAGCGCAGACGCGAGATGGCGTTGATGCGCGCAGTCGGTTATCGGCCGTCACACCTGTCGCTGATGGTTATTGCGGAAAACGCTCTGCTGCTGGGCTGTGGATTGTTGACCGGAGTGTTATGCGCGCTGCTGGCGATCATTCCGGCGCTCGTCGCTCGCGGCGGGCGGTTGTCGGCGGTCTCGCTCGGATTGTTGTTGCTCGCGGTGTTGTTGACGGGATTGGCGGCGTCGCTGGTCGCGGTCAGGGCTGTAATCCGTTCTCCGTTGCTTCCAGCGCTACGAACGGAATAACTGATGCAGTATCAGTACTGCGAGCGGTAGCGAGCG
>DATEMG010000542.1:0-11726 GCA_035275805.1 Blastocatellia bacterium | reverse complement strand
CAAAGGATTGCGGTGAGATTGCCGAAGCCACACAAACGGACCATCGCTCGATTCGCAGGCTTTTGCGCCTGCTGGCCAGCGTCGGTGTGTTCGCGGAGACTCCGGACGGCCAATTCGATCTGACGCCCATGGCCGAATGTTTGAAGAGTGACGGGCCGTTTTCGATGCGAGCCTGGGCGACGATGATGGGCGAAGCCTGGCATTGGCAAATGTGGGGAGAATTGCTCTACAGCGTGAGGACCGGGAAACCCGCGTTCGATCACGTTCATGGCGCGCGCCCCTTTGAATACTTCCCGCGCAATCCTGAGGCGGCGCAGCTATTTGATCAAGCGATGACCAGCCTCTCGGTTCCGGAGGTGGGAGCGATTCTGGCCTCTTACGACTTTTCGACATGCCGGAAGATCGTCGACGTTGCGGGTGGAAACGGCAGCCTGATCATCCCGCTGCTCAAAATAAATCCAGAAACGAGCGCGGTCCTTTTCGACCTGCCGCATGTGATCGAACGGGCGAAGGGCCGAATTGAGGGAGAAGGTCTGACAGAAAGGTGTGAGCTTGTTGGGGGGGACTTCTTCAAGGCGCCCCCGTCGGGCGGAGATCTTTACATCCTGAAGCACATCATTCATGACTTTGACGATGGAGACGCTCTCAGGATCCTCCGGAACTGCCGCAGCGCGATGTCCGGAGAGGCCAGGCTCCTGGTCATCGAGATGGTCATCCCGCCCGGCAATGAACCCTCCTTCGGGAAGCTGGTCGATATAGAGATGATGTTGATCGGCGGCGTCGGGCGCACCGAGGCCGAGTATCGAACGCTGCTGACAGAAGCGGGTTTCAACCTGACGAATGTCACTCCAACTAACTCGCCCGTCAGCATTATCGAGAGTGTCCCAGCACATGCATAGAAGTGATTCCCCCGGTGAGTTGGTCGTGATGTCCTGGGCGGGAGGATGGGGCAAAGGTCTGCTTGAAGCGGTGTCGATGCCATTCACCAAACTCACCGGCATCCCGGTCCGCCACGAAATCAATATCGGTCTCAAACTTCCGGCTTCCCTGCTTGAGGCGCTTGAAATGGGCAGGCGGCCACCCTTTGACGTTGTCTGGTCCAACTCGGTCCCGGCCATGACGATGGCGCAGAAGGGCTGGAGCCATCCGCTGGATGAAGGGTTGTCGCCGAACCTGGCCGCGCTCTGTTCAAGAGGAAAGCCAGAGGGGTTCTCAGGCTGGCCTTTTGTCTCGCCCTACATCGTTCACTACGTCATGGCGTATCGCGAAGAAGCTTTTCCACACGGAAATCCGGATAGTTGGGAAGTGATGCTCGATCCCCGCTACAAAGGCAAGGTGGCGTTATATCCGGGTGGCAATGGCTTCTATCCCATTGCCCAGACACTGGGCGGCGGTTCGCTGGATGGAATTCCCGACGACATGGCTCCTTGTTGGGAATTCTTCCGCAGGTTGAAACCGCAGGTCGGTCATCTGGGCTACAGCATAGGCATGGGCGAACTGATACGCAGGGGCGAGTTGGACATCTGCTTCCGTGCGTTAACGAACGCCATCGCATTCAGGAATGAAGGCCTGGCGGTTTCCTGGGTCGCGCCGAAGGAAGGAATTACGGATACAGCCGACGCTTTCTGGATTCCGAGAGGCGTTCCGGATGATGTTGTTTTCTGGGCTAATCGCTATATCGACTTCGCGCTTTCGCTGGAGGTTCAGGAGACATGGTGCGACAGACTGGGAGTGATGCCCACGCATCGAGAAGCGCGGCTCCCGGAAGCGCTGCGAACCACAGCGGTTTTCCCGAAGTCGGCGGAAGATTTTTCAGGCGTTTTGCATATCCCGGACATCGTCAAGATGCGGTACGAGGCGGAGTGGGAAAACAAATTCAACGAGATCCTCTCCGGCTAAGCAGTAAAATGATTTAGCCACAGAGAACACAGAGAACACAGAGCGGGAAAACGCTCCGATATGATTCTCTGTGCTCTCTGTGTTCTCTGTGGCTAATTCTGACTTATGGCGTTTTCAGCAATTGGGCCAGTTCCGACTTCTCCTGAGGTTGCGCGAGTTCCAGAGCAGTCTTGCCGCTTTTGTCTTTGGCGTTGAGGTCCGCTCCTTTTGCCAGCAGAGCTTTGACAATTTCGGTATGGCTGTTTTTAGCCGCTCCCATCAACGCGGTCCGCCCGTTATTATTTTGCGCATTCACACCAGCTCCGCGCGCCAACAGTTTCTCGACAATCTCGGCGTGGCCGCTCTCCGCGGACACCGTCAAAGCAGTGTCGCCGCTGTTCGACCTCGCATTGACGTCGGCCCCTTTCTCCAAAAGTAGGAGCATGCCGTCAGCATGCGCTTTGAAGGCGGCGCGCATCATGGCCGTCCACCCGTTGTCGTCGCGCGCGTCGACCTCGGCCCCTTTTTCCAACAGCGTCTTGGCAATATCAGTGTGATTCCACCAGACGGCGAACATCAAGGCGGTCATGCCTCGTTTGTCCGGCGCCTGGATGTCGGCCTTTTTGGCGAGTAACAAGTTCACGATTTCGGCGTGGCCCTTGGCCGCTGCGTTCATCAAGGGAGTGCCGTCAAACCTATTCTTCGCATTCTTATCAGCGCCCTCGTCGAGCAAGAGTTTCACTACTGCGCTCTGATTCGCCAGAGTGGCGGCTTCCAGGGCCGTCTGTCCTTCATTGATTTTGACATCAGGATCCATCCCAGCCTTTAAAAATAGCGCGACGGTGTCGGCGCTGCCTTGCCGGGCGTTTTCTACGAAATCGCGTTCAGTGTACGGGATGTTCTTTTGCGCCAGCGCCAGCCGGGCCTTTTCGGCGCCTCGGCCGCATCCTATGAACGCCAACAAACACGCCAGCATAAGAAGTAATTTTCGTGTGTATCGCATCGGCATGCTCCTTTTATACCACCATTTGCGCAAATGGAGCTAAAAGATGTAGGCAATGATCCATCAGAGAAAAAATGAAGGTGAAGAATGGGAGGGCATGACGTCCTGATACTTCCGACTGCATTTCGTATCCGCCATTCTCTTTAGTCTGCGTGAGGCCGTTATGTGGCTCGCTCCGGTATAGCTTTTTAGCCACATCCACGATGACCTGCAGGAAGGCTTGCGCAGCGCGCGAGTGAGCGGTTGTGCGGCGCCGCACGGCCCAAAGCGTGCGCTCGTGACGGAAATCCGCGACCGGAATGATTATCAACTCGTGGCGCTCAACTTCTTCCCGGGCGCATGTAAGTGGCACGAACCCAACCCCCACATTGGCGGCTACCATCTGTTTGATCTCCTCGACGCTGTCCGCCTCCTGGGCGACCCTGGGCGAGGTATGGGAGCGGCGGAAAGCCTCAGCCACCTTGGCGCGGGAAGGCGAGGTGGTCTGATGCGCAATGAGTGATTCCGCGCCCAAGTCGCGGATCTGTATGCGCGGCTGCCCCGCGAGCCTGTGCTGTGGACTGACGATCAACACCAGCTCGTCACGGACGACAGGCGTAGATTCGAAGTCGCAGTCCGGCGGCAGAAAGGAGAGGATCGCGCAATCGAGATGGCGCTGCTTGATCTCCTCCGGGAGCATAGTGGAAAGGCGCTGATAAACCTCGACCTCGATCTTGGGATATTGTTGATGGAATTCCCCGGTGAATTTAGGGAGCAAATAATGAATTGTGCTCTTGTTGGCGCCAATGCGAAGACGACCGCGCTCAAGGCGATTGAGCTCATCAAGGGCCGACAACGCTTCGTCGTGCAGCTTGAGCATGCGTTTGGCATAAGCGTAGAGAGTCTCGCCAGCCTCGGTCAGAGTATAATGATGGCGCCGAGTGCGGTCGAAAATCGGCGCCCCCATTTCCGCTTCCAGTTTGCGCAATGCCATGCTGACGGCTGGCTGTGTGCGAGACACACGATCAGCCGCCTTTTGGATGCCGCCTTCCTCTACTGCCGCGACCAGCATTTCGAGCTGCATTAGTTCCATTGCCCACCTCCTGTATAGTGTCACAATGGTGAGAGTTGCCGCTCTCACGCGAGTCCACGCGAAAAAAGTGATATGGCGCCATTATCCCCGCAGCGGAACCTGCGCTAAGCGAGCGCCGATCCGTTGCATCCGTGAAAATTAGTGGCTAAGTCCTGGAAGGTAATTTTTGACGCTTTGGGTATTCGCGTGGGATTCGCGCTGAAGAGGCGCGCTCGTTCCTCTAATCTATAGGGAACATCATGTTAGCCCCTTGGTAGGATCACATATCCACGTAAATTCCCAAAGAGCCAAATTTTACGCGCCCTTTAATTTATTGGGGGAATGGGCATTCGTACCGCGTCTTAATCTTCAAGTCATCTACATACGTTAAGCGCGCGCGCGGTGGGCGCGATGAGGTTATAGATGCCACAGCAACATTCAACTCTTAATGGGAACATTGTAACACTACATGCATACTTTTTAACCCCACTTATGCAACAGACGATGTCACTAAAAAAAATAGAACCAAATTCATCAATACAACCGACAAAATTCGTCTGATGCGACCCAGGATTATCATCCGGCGCGCGGCGGCGGCTTTCTGCGTCGGACTATTTCCACCGAGCAGCGCGCGTGCGTCGCCACTGCGTGCGAGACCGATCCGAGCAGGAAGCGCCGCCATCCTCTGTAACCGTGCGATCCGAGCACGATCAGATCGGCGCCCCATTTCTCCGCCTCGTCCAAAATCACGTCTTTGGCGGAGCCGTTCGCAACCTCAGTCATGATTACAAGGTCGCCGTGGGCGGACTTGAGACGCTTCGCCGCCTGATTTACTGCCGTCTTCGCCTGTTCCTTCCCGGCCGTCTCCAATTCCTTGAAATAGTTGTCGGGGAGCGCCCATGATTCGGTCATGGGCGTGTAGCTAAGCTCGATCGCGGAGATGACCATTACTTCGCTGCCTTCGGGCCAAGGGCGTTCAGCGACCGCGTCCACGGCGGCCTTGCTGCAATCGGAACCATCTGTAGCCAACAGGATTTTCATAGCAGCCTCCTTCAGAAACCAAACCACGAAGACACGAAGAACACGATGTTTTTTCAGACATTTCTTCCTTCCCTTCGTTTCTTCGTGGTTGATTTTCATTTTCTCAGGGTGTCGTGAAAGATAAACTGCAACCATTATGCCGCGCTTGCTGGCACTGCTATTGCCCTGATACTGTTTGCGTCGATGGCCATAGAATTTTCAAAAGATCTGTTACTGCGCGACGGCGCTGCGCTGCGAGTCCGCTCGATGCGTCGAGAAGACCGTCAGGCTTTGAAAGACCTGTTCGCGCGTTGTTCTCCCGAATCGATCCGTTTTCGATTCCTGCATCAGGTCAAGGAGCTGACCGAGGACATGCTGGACAAGTTGACCGACACTGACAGTTCACGCCATGTCGCCCTGGTTGTAACGCAGGGCGAAGGCCGCGACGAACGGATTGTGTCGGTCGGGCGTTATCTGGTACGAGCGGAAAGGCCCAACGTCGCCGAAGTCTCGTTCCTGGTCGAAGACGCGATGCAGCGCCGCGGCATAGGCACGCTGCTGCTGGACGCGTTGGCCGAGCTGGCGCGCGAGCGCGGCGTCACGCGATTCTCCGCCGACGTGTTGGCCGACAACCGGCAGATGCTCTCGGTCTTTCGTAAGGCCGGTTATGCGCTCTCGGCGACGACCAGTTACGGCGTGACGCAACTGGAGTTCCCCATCGCGCTGACCGAGCTGGCGCAGGCGCGCGCCGAGGCGCAGGAGGCCGAAGCCGAACGCGCGTCGCTCGCCCACCTGCTCGCGCCTACATCGATCGCCGTCATCGGCGCCAGCCGCAATCCGAACTCGGTCGGCGGGGCGCTCTTTCAAAACCTCATCCGCTGGCGATTCGCGGGCGTGGTCTACCCGATCAACCCTTCGGCTAGATCGGTCGCCGGCGTCCGCGCTTACGCCGAGATCAAAGAGCTGCCCGAGACTCCTGAGCTGGCCTTCGTGGCGGTCCCTGCCCGCGCCGCGCTCGACGCCACGCGACAATGCGCAGCCGCCGGAGTCCGCGCTTTGTGCATGATCTCGGCAGGCTTCGCCGAAACGGGCGCTGAAGGCAAGGCGGCGCAAGATGAACTGCTCGACATCTGCAGATCATCGGGAATGAGGCTGGTCGGGCCGAACTGCATGGGATTGGTCAACGCGTCAGGCGAAACGCGAATGCTCGGGACCTTCGCGCCCGCCGACCCGCCGGCCGGCGGCATCGCGATCAGCTCCGAGTCGGGCGCGCTCGGATTGACGCTACTCAACCAGCTCGGCCAGTTCGGCCTCGGCGTTTCATCCTTCGCGAGCATCGGCAATCGCGCAGACGTTTCGGGCAACGACCTGCTGCAATATTGGGAGGCCGACGACGCGACGGATGTGATTCTGCTCTACCTGGAGAGCTTCGGTAACCCGCGACGCTTCGCGCGCATCGCCCGCCGCGTAGCCCGGCGCAAACCGATCGTCGCCGTCAAATCGGGGCGTACGCCCGCCGGCGCGCGCGCCGCTTCGAGCCACACCGCGGCGCTGGCCAGCTCGGACCGCGCCGCCGACGCGCTGTTCGCCCAAACGGGCATCATCCGCGTCGACACCCTGATGGAATTCTTCTCGGTCGCACGGCTGCTCGCCTCTCAACCCATCCCCGCAGGCGGCCGAATCGGCATCCTGACCAACGCCGGAGGCCCCGCCATACTCGCAGTAGACGCCGCCGAAGCCGCCGGGTTGAAAATTCCCCAGCTCGGCGAGGCGACGAAAGAGAAATTGCGACAGTCGCTGCACCCCACCGCGGCGATCAACAACCCGATCGACATGACGGCCAACGGCGGACCCGAGCAATACCGCGCCTGCCTGGAAGCGCTCTACGACGACCCTGACCTGGACGCCATTCTGATCATCTTCATTCCGCCGCTGGTCACGCCTTCGTCTGAAGTCGCCCAGGTGATCGGCGAAGTCGTCGTCGCGCGCCCGCATCATAATCGCCCGATCGCGGCTGTCTTCCTGGACCCGCAATCGAGGCTCTCGGTGATCAACGCGGGCGAACGAGTCGTGCCCGTCTACGATTTCCCCGAAGGCGCAATCGCGGCCATCAGCGCGGCGGCGCGCTACGGATCGTGGCGCGCCAAGCCCGCAGGCCACATCGTGAGCGTCCCAATCGACCGGGAAGCGATTGATCTTGTGATGGCCAATAACAGCTCAGGCCACTCCGAATGGATTTCGCAAACGGACGTCGCGGCGCTGCTCGGCGCCGCCGGAATCGAGTTGACGCCTTCGAACGTCGCGCGTTCGCCCGAAGATGCGGCCGCAGCGGCAGCCGCGTTCAACCGCCCCGTGGCGATGAAAATCGCCGAGCCTGCCGTGCTGCACAAAACCGATGTCGGCGGGGTCGTGTTGAACATCCCCGCCGCTGAAGCCGCTGACGGTTACAAACGGCTCGCCGAGCGACTGGCCGAGCACGGCGTCAGGTTGAGCGCGGCCAGCGTGGCGCCGATGGCCAAACCCGGCGTGGAGGTCCTGGCCGGCCTGACCAACGACCCGGTATTCGGCCCGCTCGTGGCCTTCGGTTCCGGCGGGGCGCTGGTCGAATTGCTCGATGACGTGGTCTTTCGAGTCCTGCCGCTGACCGACCGTGACGTCTCGGAGATGATCGAAGAAACTCGCGTGTCCCGATTGCTGCGCGGCTTTCGAGGCTCGCCGCCAGCCGACGTCGCGGCGCTGGAACAACTGCTGCACAGATTGGGCGCGCTGGCCGAGGCCGCGCCACGCATCGCGGAGATCGATCTCAATCCGGTGATCGTTCATCCTAACGGCGAAGGAATTTCTTTGATCGATGCGCGTGTGAGATTGAGCGATTAACGGCCCCAAGTCTGGCTTTCGGGTCTATAGCAGGCATATGCAAAGGGATCGAGAAAGATATAAAAATTCCGGAGGCGGGAACTAACGGAAGAGTTCCGGCGTCCAATTGATTGGCGCCCGACGAGTTTATTTTGAGCAAGATCAGATCTGACGAGCCGTTGCCCCCAACGTAGCTTGCCAACTAAGACAACCCTGGAAGAATCCTAAAGAAAACTGTGGAGGATAGACTCACCATGAAAAATGTTGTTCTTATCACGACGCTGGCGATGCTTACTGGCACGATTGCGCTTAAACCTCTAAACGCCCAGGCGCAATCTACTCCTGCGCAAAACGCGCCTACACAAGACCCGAAACAGATCGCATTCCTACAAACATGGCATGAAGCCTGTTCGAAGAAAGATGACGAAAATGTCGAGAAATGCTGCCAGCTTTCGAAAGAGCTGACAGATAAATATCCCGATGCGGAAAAACAATTCATCGATTTTGCGAAAAGAGTGATCGGTAGATGCGCGCTTAACAAGGCATATCAGAAGTTCGCTAACGCCTTAGAAGCCTTCTATGCATCGGCGCCAGAAACGAACAAGCTCGACGTTCTCTTCACATCCGGTGATGATTACCTGGAGATTGACAAGGACCCACAAAGCCCCGCTCACCTCTTCATAGTGGCGCAACAGCCACTGGCCGGGAAGCAGGCAGTGGCCGCGGGTGCCTATAAGAACCTCGACAGGGTGAAGACTTATGCCGAGAGGTCACTACAAGCTTTTGAGACGCTCAACCCGCCTGATAAGTTCAAGAAGGCATATGACCAATACAACCTGTATAATCTGCGAGATGAGACGCTGGCCAATTTGAACTATTTTCTAGGCTACTATCTGATTGAGATCAAAGGCGATCAACATGAGGCGCAAGATCAGGCGCTAGCTTACGTCAACAAATCGATACAGGTGAGGGGCAAAGACAGTAAGGTATTATTCGGATGGAAAGACCCGAACAATTATAGTCTGCGTAGTTACATCTATACCAAGCGATATTTGGAGTTGAGAAAGAAGCATGACTCGCTGACCGAAGAGCAGAAGACCGGCGATACGGGTAAGGACTTAATCAAACAAATCAATCAACTCCTCGACGCCAAAATGATCCCGGAATTAGCCCGTATAATTGCGACGACGACCGATCCGGCATTTAAGGATACGATGAATGGCGCAATGGAGGAGTTCAACAAGTTCTGGAAATTCCGCGTTGACGACCCGTCGAAGGCTCCGGCTTTTCTCAAGAGTTTTGAGGCCGACCCAACCATTGAAGGGCCACCGGTTCCGGCTAAGGTCGATGACGCTACGGGCGCCGCAGCGCCCAATGTCGCCGACGGTACGACCAAACTGAGCGCAGGCGCGGCGCCCGTTCCCGGAACAGGCGCGGGCAAGGGCGCCAAAGGAACCAAGGCGAGCGGCAAGACTCCGACGAAAGGCACGACAACTACCACAGGTAGCCGTAAGAAAAAAAGTAGCCGTGGAAGATAAGTATCCGCCGATTCGGATCTTAGCTCCGTAGGAGCGTGATGTTTATAGTATTGGCGGACGGCGCGCCCGAGCTCTGTAGGAGCGAAATGTGATCCATGGCGCTCCTACGAAGCTCGGCGCCATATCGCATACCATATTCTATAAACATTCCGCGCCTCCGGCGCTCAGGAGTTATGGAAGTCGCCAACAGTATATGGCGCGCCGAAGAGGCGCCCTAGGCCGCTCCAATTTCCGTAGATCGCGAAATGGACGAAGACATCCATTGTTCATCGTTCATTTGTCATTTGTCATTTGTCATTGCCGGCCGCAGCAGTCGCTCGATCCCCTATGAACATTGGGTGATTTCCGTGCAATGACAAATGATAAATGAACGATGAACAATGACAAATGCTCTTCATTTCCTGATTTCTCGATCTACTGAATTTAGACTGATTCGATGCTCTTAGCCGCGATGGACTCCTCTTCGGACAGCGCGGTCTCCCAGGATGAAAAGAGTTCGGCGAGTTTGTCGTCCAGGGTCTGGTACTTTTCGCTCAACTCGAAGAGGCGGGCTTTGTCTCGAGCCACTTCCTCTGTCGAAAGCAGGGCGGACAGTTCGGCCAATTCGGCTTCGACGGAGTGAATCTCGGCTTCGATTTCGGCCGCCGACGGCTGTTTCGTCTTCGACTTCTTGGGCGACTTCGGTTTCGCGGCCGAGGCCTGGCGCCGCGAGCGTTCGGCCCTCTGCAGTTCGATCTCTTCGGCCTGTTTTTCGGCAAGCGCGCGATGATGCGCATCGTAAAATTCGCTGTAGCCCCCGTCGAAATATTCGACGCCCTTTTCGCCGAAGAAAAGAATCTGGGTCGCGATGCGATCGAGGAAATAACGGTCGTGCGAAACGGTGATGATCGAGCCGTCGAAATCGTTCAACGCGTCTTCCAGCGCCTCGCGGGAGGCGATGTCCAGGTGGTTGGTCGGCTCGTCGAGGATGAGCGTGTTGACGCGCGAGTAGATCAGTTTCGCCAGCGCCAGTCTTCCCTTCTCTCCTCCCGAAAGCGACGAGACCGGCTTGAACACGTCGTCGCCGGTGAATAGAAACCGCCCCAGGAATCCGCGCAGCTGGCCGTCGGTCACGGACGACGAGGCGCCGCCGCGCAATTCTTCGATCACGATGTTTCGATCGTCGACGATCTGCAAACGCTGGTCGTAATAGCCGATATTGACGCCAGACCCCCAACGCCAGTCGCCGTCTAGCGGCTGTTGTTCGCCCAGGATCGTTCTCAGCAGCGTGGTCTTGCCCACGCCGTTGCCGCCGATGATCCCCAGCCGTTCGCCGCGCCGCATCAACAACGACAGGCCACTTGCCAGAGTCTTCGTGGGAAAGCCGATCGCCAGCTTATCGAGAACCAGCACCTGGTCGCCCGTGCGCGCCGTCGGTTTAAGTTTGAAATTGGCCGTCTCCTGATCGCTGACGTTCTCCAGCCGCTCCATCCGCTCTAGAAAATTGCGGCGCGATTTGGCCTGCTTCGTCTTCTGGCCCGCGAGGTTGCGGCGGATGAACTCTTCGGTGCGCGCGATCATCTCCTGCTGCTCGCGGTAAGCTCGCATCCGCTGCTCGCGGCGCTCCTCCTTCTCGACGAGATAATCGCTGTAATTTCCCCTGTAACTTTCGACGCGCCCGTTTTCGAGATCGAGAACGCGGTTGACCGTGTGGTCGAGAAAGAAGCGGTCGTGAGAAATGATCAGGTAGGCCGATTTATAGCTGGACAGAAAGTCTTCCAGCCACTCGACTGCCTCGACGTCCAGATGGTTAGTCGGCTCGTCGAGCAACAGGATGTCGGGTTCCAGGAGCAGCAGCCGCGCCAACCCCAGCCGATTCTTCTCTCCCCCCGACAAATTTTCGGCGCGTTTGCCAAATTCGTCTTTCGAGAATCCCAGGCCGAGCAGCACTGCCTCGGCGCGCGCGTGATAGCTGAATCCGCCCTCCTGCTCGTATGTCTGTTGCGCTACGCTGTATTCATGCATCACGCGATCAAGTTCGTCGCCGGAACTTTCGGTCATCGCGTGTTCCAGGTCGCGCATCTTCGCTTCGAGCGCGCGCAGCTTCTCGAAAACTTCGAGCGCCGAGTCCATCACTGTCTGTTCGCCGCGAAAATCGACGTGCTGCGCCAGCGCCCCGTAGCGAAACCCGCGCAATCGCTCGATCTCGCCGTCGTCGGGCGTCTCGGCGCCCATGATCAGACGCAGCAATGTCGTTTTGCCCGCGCCGTTGCGGCCAACCAGACCGACGTGTTCTCCGGGATTGATCTGGAAAGTGACGCCGCGCAGCACCTCCTGCGCGCCGTAGGCTTTGGTCACTCCTGCGAGACGGAACAGCATGGTTGGAGACAGGGGACAGGGA
>DATEMG010000541.1:0-9157 GCA_035275805.1 Blastocatellia bacterium | reverse complement strand
GAGCGGGCTTCAGGTTAAGCCCCGCGCTACCGCTCGCGGTACTGATCCAGTCAGAATTCCCGTATATGCAATCGCAATCCGCTATAGGATCCAGGGGATGGGGCGGAGAAAATCCGCCCCTACGCCGAATCGCGTGGGCGCAATTAATTCCCAATAGAGCCGCGCTGAACGCCAAGAAATCAATAACTGACGGTAAACAAATCGAGCAGGAGAAGTGAGGGATGACGAAGTTTGAATTGAGGGCAGGCCGGGGTGTGTCAATTGCAGCCGGCCTGTTGGCAGGCCTGTTTTTATTGACTGGAATCGCATTCGCGCAGTCGGCGTTTCCGAAGACGCCCGGCGTCTGGCTGAGCGGCGAAGCCGGATACAAACCTACCGGCGTTCGCGTCGAAGAGCTGACGCGGAGCCTGCGCCGCATCACCGGATTCGGCGAACTCAATTTTGCGAAAGACGGCTCGCTGGCCCCCGGCGCAGCTCAATCCGGAGGCTCGGAGACCGCAAGGCGGATTCTCTCTTGCTCGCTCGGCTCGGGCTCCGTATTCATCATCGAGGACCACTCTGGTTCGCCTTCGGTAAATTTCGGTCAATTGAATGAAGGGTTGCGCTACGAAGACGTCATAGCGGGGCTGCGCCTGACGGTCTGGCGCGTGCGCCTGGACTTCGATGATTTCCGCGAGATGGAGGCGTCGCGCGAAGTTCGGGACTCTTTCGACGCCGGCTTCACAACCTTGCATGAACTGTTGCACGGGCTGGGTTACAAGGACGCGTCGAGCGTTGACGGGCTGGGCGAGTGCGAGGAGACGCTCAACCGTGCGCGGGCTGAATTGAGGCTGCCGCTGCGCGACCAGTATTTCGGCGACGAACTGCGGGTGGCGCGGCAATTCGTCTCCGTGCGGTTGCGCTTCCGCAGCGATAAGGCTCGAGTCTCCGCCGGCCCCGCCCGCCGGCGGACTCAATACCTCTTCTTTATGGTCCAGAGCGACTACGAACAACAGACCGCGCCGGCCGGCGTGACCGCGCCAGGTTGCGGTAAAATGCGCTGATCTCAATCGGGCCGCGACGCGAACTCTTGCAAGAAGCCACGAATGAACACGAATGAACACGAATTTTTGGTGATCCGTTTGTCTCCATTACCGCCATTCGTGAATATTCGTGTTCATTCGTGGCTGAAATTCTTTTACTTGAATGCTATGACGATGGCGAGTTGTAGACTTCGAGGTTCGTGATGGTTGGGCAGGCTTTGGCCGCTTCGATGGTGAACTTGATCTTGGCAGTCTTGACCGCCGGAAAGCGCAGGATGCGCTTGTATCCGATGGTTGATTGCCGCGCGACTGTTTCCCAGCCCCCTCCTCGCCAGATCTCCAGAGAAAATTTCTTCACCCGCTGACCAAGCGCGAGGTTCTCTTGCGCGAGGAATGTGTTGAACTCGATCTCGCCCCCGAATTCGAGTTCCATAGAGGCCGTGGTCACGCCGTCATCGGTTGCCCAGTAGGTGATCGCGTCCCCATCAATTGTTTTCTCGGCGTTAAAGCGAGGATCGTTCCCGCGAATGTTCGTCGCTTTGACTTTGCCTTTCGCCAGATCGTTTTTGGCAGCAAGATTTTCTCTGAATGCCTCGTCGCGGGCGCGTTTGAATTCCATCAGACGCCGCTCGTCGTTTTCGTTGACAAGACCCCGACGATCAACTCCGATGTTGAGCAGCAGATTGGCGTTGCGTCCCACCGAGCCGTAATAGATGTTCATCAACTGCCCGACCGATTTCAGCTTGTCGTCTTCGTTGGCGTGATAGAACCAGCCCGGCCGTATCGAGACGTCGCATTCGGCCGGCAACCAGACGGTCCCGTTTTCGTCGCCGGTGTTCAAGGCTTTTTCGTCGGCGAAGCCGGGGAAAGTACCTTCGTTGTCTCGCGGCGACCAGTTGGTCTCGCCCGCGAAGCCACGCTCGTTGCCCACCCAGCGGATGTCGGGGCCTGCGTCGCTGAAAATCACAGTGTTGGGTTGAAGTTTCTTGATCGTCTCGAAGAATCCGTGAAAATCATAGACCATCCGCTTTTTGCCGTCGTTCGCGCCGTCTAGCCAAGATTCAAACACTTCGCCGTATCGAGTGAGAATCTCGCGCCATTGATCTTTGAAGACGCGGTTGTATTTCGGCGTCCCGTAGAGCGGATGATTGCGGTCCCAGGGCGAGATGTAGACGCCGAACTTCAGGCCGTACTCCTTGCAGGCCTCCGACAGTTCCTTCAGCACGTCGCCGCGCCCGTCGCGCCATTTCGAATTTTTTACCGAATAATCGGTCGTGTCTGACGGCCACAGGCAGAAGCCGTCATGATGTTTCGCCGTGATGATGACGCCCTTCATCCCGGCGGCCTTCGCGACTCGCGCCCACTGCCGGCAATCGAGCGCCGTTGGATTGAAATTGTCGGCGCCCGCGCGCCCTTCGCCCCATTCGTGATCGGTGAAGGTGTTCATACCGAAATGGACGAAGGCGTAATATTCCAACCGCTGCCAGGCCAGTTGCGCGGGCGAAGGCGTCGGGGCGACAGGCGCCGGCGGAGAAACTTTTGTCGCCCAGACGGCCGGGAGCGAGATCAGTAATGACGTGGCGGTGAGCAGAATCGTTTTCATGGCCGGATGTATTTATTTTGCGTTGCCCGTTTGGCGCCCGACTCCCGGCGTCTGATTGCCTGCGATCCAGACTGAAGCGACGCTGCGAGTGTTGCGGATGTCTTTCATCGGGTCCCGCTCCAGAACGACGAAATCGGCCCACGCGCCTTTCGTGATCGATCCGATCCCATCAATTCGCATCGCGCGGGCGGCGTCGCTGGTGGCGGAGCGAAGAATTTGCGAAGGCGTGAGCCCGGCTTCGGCCATCATCTCCATTTCGAGATGCTCGAAATAGCCCTGGAACCGGTTGGCAAAAGCGCCCGCGTCGGTGCCCATCGCGACCTGAAGTCCGGCGTCGGCGGCTCTCTTGAGATTCCGCAGGGCGACAGTGAGCGCCGCCTTGTAGCGCTGAGCGGTCGCCGATTTTCGCATCGCCTCCTGGCGCTGCGGCTCCTGCAATTGGGCCACTATCTCGCGGTCGGCTTCGCGCAGGAAGAAAGGATCGGAGAAGAACGGTGGCGTGGACTCATAGGCGAAGGCCGAGACTTCGCGCGTCAGAGTGGGACAGTATGGGATGTCGCGTTTCTTCATCAGAGAAATGAACTCGTCGTCAATCTCCTTGTCGCGCACGCTGTGGGCGATGAAGTCGGCGCCGGCCCGGAGCAGGTCCTTCGCATCTTCAAGATAGAAAATGTGGGCCGCGACGCGAAGCCCGCGCTGATGGGCTTCATCAATGATTGCGCGATAGACTTCGGGCGCCATCTTTACAGTAGCGCCGAGATTGTCGTCGACGCGAATCTTGATGATGTCGGGTTTCATGGCGGCGACGCGGGCGACCATCTCGCGGGCTTCCTGCGGCGTCTTGCCGGTGATAACGTCGCCCGACAGGTAGATTCTAGTTCGATCCAGCGACGGCGCGTTCTGCGCGTCGCGCGCCTTGAATGCCGGCTCCTTCTCTCCGCCCAGACTCAATACGGTCGTGACGCCGTAACGCGCGAAGACGCCGAGCTGGCGCAGCGTGTTTTCCTCGGTGTAAGCGGGCGGCCGCAAGCCCTGGACGTCGGAGACATGAACGTGCGTCGAGATCAGGCCGGGGATGACGAATTTGCCGGCCAGATTGATCGTCTGGGCGCCGGCGGGAGGCCTTAATTTCGAGGCCGGCCCGACCGACTCCACTCTGCCGTCGCGCACGATCAGAGCGGCGTTTTCGATGGCGGGTTTGCCTGAGCCGTCAATAAGGCGCGCGCCGACGAAGGCTTTCACCACGGCGGAATTCGCGGCTTGCCCCGCCGAAGACCCGTCAATGGCGAAGGCCACGAGGCCGACGCAGGCAAGTAACAAACAAAGGTCGATCAGTAAGGTTCTGAGACGCATCAGCACACCGTCCTTTTATTCCATTCTGCCGGTAACAATAGTTCTGGAATGTTGAGATTCGAAACAGGACGAATTTAACCGAGAACGTTCGTCTCTGGCAATCAAAGGTCGGCCGCCGCGTGTCGAAAAAAACGACTTGACTCTATACTTAAGAGCAAGGTTCATACTAATGCTGTTGAAAGGACTGGTAGAGATGAAAGTCGGTGAGCTTGCCGATGCGACCGGGGTCAGCGTCCAGGCGATTCGGTTTTATGAGCGACGTGGCCTCTTGCCCTCGCCGCATAGACTTCAATCAGGATATCGCGATTATCCGGCTGAAACCGTTCGCGCGGTTCTTCGCATCAAGCGGATGCAGGAGGTCGGGTTTACGCTGCGCGAGTTAGAGCGCTTCCTACGGTTGCTTGAGACTGAGCCATGCGATCACGCCGGGCGGCGAGCGTATGCCGAAGCCAAGATTCGCGAATTTGACGCGCAGATCGAGCGGCTGCGCGCGATGCGGGAAGAGTTGAGCAGGCGGCTGCTGACCTGCGAATGCTGTAATGCGTCGCCTGTGAATGCGGATAATGAATCGTGAACGATAACAACGTGTCGCGTAGTAACGACTTATGATCTTTGAAAATAAAGTCCTGCGCCTTTGCGCCTTTGCGTCTTTGCGAGAAACAGGCTTGCCCATTCAGATGGCGGTTCTCGCAAAGGCGCAAAGGCGCAACGGTCGCTAAGGGGAGCCTTCTACTATGATTGGACTTTATTCTCAAAGACCATTAGTCGTTATGTGTCGTCACGACTAAAGTTATTACTACGTGACTGTTTTCGGAGGAACGGCAATGCAAAATAAAATGACATTGGTCAGCGCCTTATCATTGGTCCTGGCAGGCTCAGCCGCACAGGACAAAGTCGAACAGAAAAAAGCAGCGCGAGAGTCGCCCCTCGCCTGCAATATGCTGGCGCTGGACGCCGAAGGGAGAAAACGTCATAAACTGGTCTCGGAGCGGATGCGCGCCGCAGTCAAAGAGGCGCAGCCATTGCCTGACGGCTATGCCTTACGCTTTGAGGCTGCCCAGACCACTATTCTTTTGGTTTCTGAGTTTATTGCGCGCGAGCGTCTCTGCTGCCCTTTCTTCAGATTTGAGCTGATTGCGGAGCAGGAAAATGGCCCGCTCTGGCTGCGCCTGCGCGGACGCGAAGGAGTAAAAGAATTCATCGAAGCTGAACTTGGATTAAAGTGAAATTGTTTTGCGTTGAAAGCTGATTGGTTCATACTCTAAAACCTAACCTGGATTTAAAGGGCGCCGGCTTCAGCCCGAGCGTATGATGTAAAACAGGAGGTGATTATGAATCCATTCGAGCTACACGGCCCGGAATTTCTCCTCTTCTATTTCTGCTTCAGCCTTGCCGTTATCGGCGCCATCATCCTTTTACGACTCCGCGCGGAGTCCGGCGGATCGCCAAGAATAGACCTCGGCGATCCGTACCTGATCGCCTATTTGCGCGGCGGCGAGGACGAAGCCCTTCGTGTGGCGGTGGTCTCGCTGGTTGACCGCGGGATGTTGGTAGCGGACGGCCGTCTCATTCGCCGCGCCGATCACGTCACTGTCGATATGGCGTCCCGCCCGATAGAGCGCGCGGTATTGGAATTGTTCATCACAGCGGACAATGGGGCGTCCGTCCTGAAAGACAAGAATCTGAAACCTGTGTTCCAACCCTATCAGGATACGCTGGAACGCGCAGGACTGTTGCCTGACGGGGCTACGCGCGTCGCCCGGCTGAAGCGGTTGCTGGTGGGGGTGGCGGCGCTGGGAATCGTCAGCATGGTCAAAATCCAGATCGGTCTCTCTCTCGAAAGACCTGTAGGCTTCCTCGTTGTGATGATGATTGTCGCAATCGTCGCCGGCGCCGCCCTCTCCTTTCCGCGTTTGACCACTCGCGGCAAGGCGACGTTAGAGGACATCACGAATCTCTACTCAGGATTGAGAACGCAAATCAATTCATTCAGTCCGGGCGGCGCGTCGGCGGAATTGGCGATGTACGCCGCGGTCTTCGGCGTCGCGGCGCTGGCGGCGACTCCGTTCGCTTACGCGGAAGACCTCTTCCGTCGAAAATATAGCGAAATATTTGCCTCTTCATCTTGCGGAACATCAATTTTTTCATCTTGCGGTTCATCGGACGGGGGAAGCAGTTCTTGCGGTTCATCGGACGGGGGAAGCAGTTCGGACGGGGGCGGCGGTTGTGGCGGCGGGGGCTGTGGGGGCTGCGGATCGTCATGAAATTCAGGAGCGCCGGGGAAAATACAATTCGAGACCGCGTCGGTTTGGGGTGGCGCCGCGAATTGGCCGTGGGCATCCTTTCGCATCTTGATCGAATAGATATTGTGGAAGTGATAGCCGATGATCTCTTCGACGCGCCGCGGCGTGAACGCCGCGCGCTGCGCGCATTGTCGGCGCAAACGACGGTGGTATTGCACGGCGTCAGCCTCGGCCTGGCTTCATCAGTTCCTGTTGAGACGAAGCTTCTGGAAAAGACGGCGCGTCTGTGCGAGGAAGTGAATCCCGAGTATTGGTCGGAACACCTGGCTTTCGTGCGCGGCGGGGGCGTCGAGATAGGCCATCTGACCGCTCCCCCGCGAACTGACGCGACAATCGAAGGCGCGGCGTCGAATCTGGAACGCGCGCGCGCAGTGGTCGGTTCCGCGCCGCTGGTCGAAAACATCGCCACTCTGATCGATCCGCCGGGCAGCGATTATGACGAGATTGACTGGGTCAAAGGAATCATGGACCTGGCGCCATGCGGCCTGCTGCTTGACCTGCACAACCTTCACGCGAACGCGACCAACTTCGGCTACGACGAGATTGAGTTCTTAAAGCGAGTCCCTGCCGAAAGAATCGGCGCCGTCCATCTGGCCGGCGGGAAATGGGTGGAGGCGCTCGGCGAACGACGCCTTCTGGATGATCACTTGCACGATGTCCCCGATACGGTCTATCGGCTTCTTGCCGAACTCGCCGCGGTGGTTCCGCATCCGTTGACAGTGATACTGGAACGCGATGGGGACTACCCGCCAATTGAAGTTCTACTTCGGCAATTGGACCGCGCCCGCGAGGCTCTGGCCGAAGGAAGGTTGCGTCAATTCGAGCGAATAGAAAAGGAGGCTGCATGAGCGCGGCGCGGTTGGAGGCGTTCCTGGCCAAAATCTATGTCGAAGAAGACTCGCGCGAGCGTTTTTTGCTAGATCCGCGAGGCGAGGCAGCAAAGGCAGGATTGAACGAACGGGAAATTGCGGCTTTGGAGAAGATAGACCGCGCCGGCCTCATCCTCACCGCCCGAAGCCTTCAGAAGAAGCGTCGGCGTTTGTTTGGAAAGAAGCCTAAAGGCTAAGCTCGCTCCAGTTCGCGATGTGTTTTTTTTCTATTAGCGCAGGCTCAAGTTCGCGGGTGGTATTCTCCGTAACGCTCGGCGCGACTTCTGGCGCTGATCGCGCCTTTATCGGATTTAGCTCGTTGGCGCCTGGCGGTCCTATCTGAGCGGCGCCTCTCTCCTCTTTGGAAAATCTGTCCAAACGGCGAATCTGCCAGAGGCTTAACCCGAAATTTATTGTGAATGCTGTCGTACTCAGGATCATATAGGCGATTAGTATCCAATCGCTGAGACCCATGCCCTTTATCGATGCCATGCCACCGAGGATTATCCCGAGGCCGAAGACCGTAAGCCAGAATAGGTCAACCATCTCGTCGGCCAGACGTTTTTCTACGGACTTGAAGACAGGATCTTTCTTTGTAACGCTCAATTGGGATCCGCAGCGAACGCAAAACCTCGTTGGCTGAGACAACGCTACTCCGCAAGATGGGCAAAACATGTTGGGCGTCTCCTTCGGCTTAGGATTATGCCACCTGTAGCGACTGCGATAAATGCTATCCCGCCCATAGCCGCTCAATTGAAGGAAGAGAGGGCGATGGATCACTTCTTAGCCGAAGTCTTGAACGACTCCCGCCCGTCGGGCAGCAATGTCCCCTTGTCCAGATGCCGGACTTTGGTCGCGAAACTCGCCGCGTTCGGGTCGTGCGTGACCATGATAATTGTCTTGTTGTAATCACGGTTGAGTTTTTCGAGCAGCGTCAAGGCCTCCTGCGCAGACTCCGCATCGAGGTTGCCGGTCGGCTCGTCGGCCAAAATAAGATCGGGGTCGGTGACGATGGCGCGGGCGATGGCGACGCGTTGCTCCTGCCCGCCGGAGAGTTGGCGCGGCAAATGTTTCAAGCGGTCGCCCAGCCCGACCAGGTTCAACGCCGTCATCGCGTGCTGCACACGCTCGTTCTTCTTTAAATTGGTCAGCTTCAGCGGCAGTTCGACATTCTCCAGCGCGGTCATCACTGGGATCAGGTTGAAGGATTGAAAGATGAATCCGATGTGCTGATTTCGCCAATGCGCCATTTCGCTGTCGCTCAAGCTGCGGAGATCCTGCCCGAGCACTAAAATCTTGCCGTCGGTTGGGCGGTCCATCGCAGCGATCAGGTGCAGCAGCGTGGATTTGCCCGAACCGGACGGACCCATCAACGCGACGAACTCGCCGCGTTGAACGGTCAGGTCTACTTCTTTCAACGCGACGACGTGAAAATCGTCGCGGACGAATTCCTTGGAAAGCTGTTGGGTATCGATCACTGTTTCGGCCATGACTTTTGCTCTTCCTTTAAGAAAACTGAACCGGCCACAGAGGCACAGAGACACAGAGGGAAAGTAATATAGTTGCTATTTCCTCTTTGCCCGCTCTGTGGCTCTGTGGCTCTGTGGCTATTGCTTTGCGCGCACTTTCTGCCCGTCTTTCAACTCGGCGGGCGGGTTCACGATCAAATCCTCGCCGCCGATCAGTCCGTTTGAAATCGTCGCGCCCTGCTGCGATGTCCCTGACGTCTGCACCTGGCGTCGGACGGCCCTCCCGTCAACAATGATGAAGACCGCGCCGTCGCGCACGGCGGAAGAGGGAATCGTGATCAGCGGTTTCGCCGCCGAAGTCTGATTCGCCGACTTTTCGCCAGGTTTTTCCGGCGCGTAAAAAGCGACGCTGGAGTTCATCTCCGGGCGCAGGAATTCATCGGGCTTGAGGACTTTCACCTTCACCTGGACAGTCGCTTTTGACCGGTTCGCCTCGGGAGAAATCTCGGTGATCTCGCCCTGGTACTTGCGATCGGGA
>DATEMG010000540.1:0-5403 GCA_035275805.1 Blastocatellia bacterium | reverse complement strand
TCGCGCGCTCTGGTTTAAATAAATACCAAAAGAGATAGTTAACGCTGTACTAATATGGTCTTTGAGAAATGAACTTTCAAATCGGCTTACGCAGAACTGAGGAAAAGGATCTGGATTATGTTCTCGCCGCGGAACACGACCCGGCGAACCGCATGTTCGTCATACCCTGGTCACGAGACGAACACCGCCAGGCGCTGGTAAAACCTGACCTGGCGCATCTGATCGTTCAAGGCGAACGCGAATTTGGGTATGTCATTTTGGCGGGCTTACAGGACCCGAACGAAACCATAGAGTTTCGGCGGATTGTGATCACAGAAAAAGGAAAAGGCTTTGGCAAACGAGCGGTTCAACTCGTCAAAAAATTGGCCTTCGAGAGTTATCGGGCTAACAGGCTGTGGCTGGACGTAAAGGAGGGCAATCGGCGCGCGCAATCGCTATACGCATCTCTAGGTTTCGTAGTCGAAGGAGTCTTGCGACAGAGCTTAAAAACAAAGACAGGCTATGATTCGCTGGTAGTGATGTCTATACTGCGTGAAGAGTACGAAAGAGAAATTCGAGGAACTGATTAGGCCGGATTTCAATTGTGTGTACGGAAAGTATAACCACGGGGGACACGGGGATCACGGGGATAAGAAAGTGGAAAGTCTATGTCGTCGAGTTTCTCAAGAAAAAGGGCGCCGACTACACCGTCGGGTACGATAACCGATGGCTGGCGGCGGCCTTTTTGAAAGGCACAGAAGATGAAACCGGCGCCCCGCCGATTCCGCAAATATTTGTCCTCTCGCGCGAGGGCCGCGTGATCGAACACTTGATCGGCGACAGTCCGCCACGAGACGCCGACTATCTTGAGCGAGTGATCATCGATAATTTGAATGGCGCGCCGAAATGAGAGACGGCGATGAAGATTGTGTGAATAGATGTCAGATGCCAGATGTTAGATGTTAGTAGAAGAGTAGCGGCAAAGCTCTCTCTGACATCTGACATCTGACATCTGACATCTGACATCTACTCGTGGCGCAAAGCCACCATCGGATCAACCTTTGTCGCCCGCCGCGCAGGCAGGTAACAAGCCGCAAACGCGACGGCGACCATCGCTAGCGCGATTGCGACCATCGCAGCCGGATCGCGCGTGGGCAGCGTCGGGATCTCCGACGCCAGGAAATGCGCCACGGCGTAACCGCCGCCGAAGCCGATCACCACGCCGAACAGAATCAGGAGGGCTCCTTTGCCCAACACCAATCGAAGCACGTCAAACCTTCGCGCGCCGAGCGCCATGCGAATCCCGATCTCGCCGATGCGCTGAACGACAGAGTACGAAATCACGCCGTAAATCCCGACGGCCGCCAGCGCGAGTCCGAGCGCGGCGAACGAGCCGAGCAGAGAGCCGAGTAGCGAGACGCTTCCCAGGCTCCGCTCCACTATACTGCGAGCGGTTCGGATCCGGTGCGCCGGCAAAGTGGGGTCGAGTTCGGCGACGGCGCCGCGCAACGCGTTCGCGATCGCTTCAGGCGCCGCAGGGGTACGCAATGTCACGTTCACAAAATCTCGGGGCGACTGCGCCAGCGGCTGAAAAGATTGTAGGCGCGTGTACGGTTCGCCCAGGCTCGCGGGGAAAGCCACATCGTTTACCACGCCAACGACTACCTGCCAGTTCCGGTTGTTGGGGTTCGCGCCGCCGATGCGTTTGCCAATCGGGCTTTCGTTCGGCCAGAAGCGTCGCGCCGTGGTTTCATTGATGATGGCGACTGCGGGGCGGTCGGCGGCGTCAGCGGAAGTGAATGTGCGGCCTGAAATCAGCCGGATTCCTAGAGTCTCGAAATAACCCACGCTTACCGGTTCGCGAAAGATTTCCGGATGCTGGCCTGGCGCCGGTTCCGGCTGACCTTCGACGACGAAGCCTCCGCTGCTGTTAAATCCCCCAACCGGTTGCGAGTTGGAAAGCGCGACCTGCTGAACGCCGGGCACGGCGGCCAGACGCTCCTCGAGGCGCTGGTAGAAGGCTCTTTGCTGCGCGTCATTCGTGTACTTCGTCCTCGGCAGGCTGATTTGCGCCGTCACCAGTCCGTCCACGCGCCAGCCGGGATCGAGGTTGACGAAGCGCTGCAGCCCGCGAAGGAATAGACCGGCGCCGGTGAGCAAAACCAGCGCGAAAGCCACCTCGCCGACTATCAGCGCGCTACGCAAGCGTTGATGCGAGCGGCCCGCGCTCGATCCGCGCACGTTCTCCCTCAAGGCCTGATTGACGTCTGCGCGCGAGGCCAGCCAGGCCGGAACCGTGCCGAAGATCAGGCCGGTCAGCACGGAACAGAGCAATGCGAAGCCGAAAACTCTGAAATCGAGCGACACTTTCGCCCCCGGCAGATCGGTGAAGAGACGGCGACTGATGAAACCTACGCCCCACATCGCCAGCAGCAAGCTCAGCGCGCCGCCGATGAGCGAGAGGGTGAGGCTTTCGACGAGCGATTGCCTGAGCAACCGGATGCGCCCGGCGCCGAGCGCCGCTCGAACGGCGAATTCACGGGCGCGCGCCGCAGTGCGGGCGAGCTGTAGATTTGCCAGGTTGGCGCAGCCGATAAGCATCACGAAGCCGGCCAATCCGAACGTGAACCACATTACCTTCCGGTTGATCTCGCTCGACATTGACAGATACAACGGTTCGAGGCGCAAGCTTTCGTTCTGATTCTGAGAAGTCTCTTTGGTGATGGCCGCGGCGAGCGCCTTCATCGCCTGATCGGCTTGCGCGAGCGACACGCCCGGTTTCAGGCGCGCGAAAGTTCTCAGCCAGTTGCTGTCGCGGTTCACCCGCCCCTCCGCGTTGAACGCCAGAGGACGCCACAAGTCAATCGCGCCCCACAGCATCGGATGATCGGAACCAGGAGGCATTACACCGACGATCTTCACGTCCTGCCCGTCCAATCGAAGCGTGCGCCCAAGAATATTCGGATCGCCGCCGAAGCGCAGCATCCAGAAACGGTCGCTGATGACGACGACGGGACCGGCGCCGACCCGTTCAGCGATCTCATGATCTTCGGGAACGAAGCCGCGCCCCAGAGCAGGCTGAACGCCCAGCGCAGTGAAGAAGTCGACCGTTGCGGCGATACCTTGCAAACGCTCGGCAGGCGCCCCCGGCTCGGCGAGATTTGGGCTATTAAAACTGTAGGCGACCATCTTCTCGAAGACGTTGTTCTTCTCGCGCTGAGCGAAGAAGTTCCCCGGCGAATGCGGCCAGTACTGCGAATGTATCGAAGTTCGAAACACGCGCACGAGCCGGTCCGAATTCGGATACGGCAACGAGCGAAACATATAGGTGTTGAGCACGCTGAACATCGCCGTATTGGCCCCGATCCCGAGCGCCAGCGTGAGCGCGGCCACTACAGTAAACCCCTTGTCCTTGAGCAGCATTCGCATGCCGATTCGCAGGTCTTGAAACATTTTGCGCTCCAATCTCTATGGTTTTAATGACGCCAGCAGGCCGAGCAGGCCACGGGCGCAGCATCGAGAATCTTTGCTGGTTAGTGATCAAATGGCCGATCAGGTTTCACCGGACAAAAAAATAGGGAGTGGGGAATGGGGAGTGGGGAGTGGGGAGTGGGGAATAATATCTTCTCCCCATTCCCCATTCCCCACTCCCCACTCCCCATTTTCTGTCCGACGCCTGCCGTTATTCGTGGCGCAATGCGACTAGCGGATCGACCTTCGTCGCCCGCCGCGCCGGGATGAGGCAGGAGACCATCGCGACCAGCAGCAGCAGCAGCGTGATCGCCACGAGGGTCGCAGGGTCGGTCGCCTGTACGCCGAAGAGCAAGCCCGATATCACGCTGGTCAGCGCGAACGAAGCGGCCAAACCGATCATCGCTCCGGCGCCGGCCAGAGCCATTCCATGCTTCAAGACCATTCTCATCACGTTTCCGGTTGGCGCGCCCAGGGCCATACGCACCCCTATTTCGCGCGTTCGCTCGGCGACCGCGTACGACATCACTCCGTAAATGCCGATGGCCGCCAGGAGCGCGGCCAGAGCCGCAAAGCCCGCCATCAACGCGGTCGTGAACCGCTGCGGAGCGATCAGTTCGGAGACCTGCTTTTCAAGAGCCTCAAAGGAATGGATCGGCTGGTTCTTATCTATCGCCGCAAGCTCTGCGCGAATCGGAGCGGCCAGCGTCATCGGATCGCCCGATTGCGCGCGAACCCTCAGCGACATTGACCCCCAGTTCTCCTGCAAGTAAGAGAGATAGATGTGTGGGGCCGGCTCGCCGCTGAGACTCCAATATTTCGCCGCCCCGGCAACGCCGATAATCTCGCGCGACGTATTCCAGAAATTGATGTGTTTGCCGACAGGATTTTCGCCCGGGAACTGGAGGCGGGCCAGAGTTTCATCAATGATGATGACCGGCTGCGCCCCTTTCACGTCGCGGTCGTTGAAGAATCGTCCGGCGCGCAGCGGAATTCCCATCGCATTGAAATAGTCGGCGCTCACCTGATTGATTTGCGCATGCGGCTGCTTCTCCGGAGGGAGTGGAGGGTGTTCGTCAATGCTGAAAGGGTTTGACACGTTCAGGCTGTTGATGACTCCGGCGTAGCGCGCTCCGGGAATCGCAGAGACCCTTCCGAGTAATTCCTGATGGAAGGCTTTGATCTGCGCGGTCTCTTTGTACCTCGCGCCCGACGGATCGATCTGCGCCGTCAGGACGCCCTCGGGCTCGTAGCCGGGATCGACGTGAGCCAGACGCCAGAAGCTCTTGATCATCAACCCGCCTCCTACCAAAACCACCATCGCTAGGGCGACTTCGGCTATGACCAGCGCCGGGCGAAGCCTGCTGCGCGCTCCGGCCCCTCTCCCTCCTTCTTTCAGCGCTTCGTTGAGATCGACCTTCGAAAGCCGCAGCGCGGGGATGAGGCCGAAGAGGAAGCTGGTCAGCATTGAGAGCGCGAATGTGAATCCGAGCGCCGTCGCATCAAGTTTCAACATCGCGATCCGTGAGTTCGTGTCGGCCATATATTCAGGCAGCCCGCTCGCTATGAAATTGATTCCCCAATTCGCTAAAAGCAATCCGATACCGCCGCCGGCAAGGGCCAGCATCGCGTTTTCAACCAGCAATTGGCGCACGACTCGCAACCGGCCCGCGCCCAGCGCAGAGCGAATCGCCAACTCCCTGCGCCGGACCGAGCCGCGAGCCAGCAACAGGTTGGCTATGTTCACGCAGGCGATCAGAAGCACGAATCCGACCGCGGCCACGAGCAGCAGCAGCAGCGGACGAACCTCCCTGGTCAACATCTCCTGAGGAAGACCGATTCGCGCTCGCGCCTGCGACTCGGGGTTGTTGATAAACTCGCGTGAAATCGTCTCGACCTCAGCCCCGGCCCGCTCAAACGACACGCCGGATTTGCGACGCCCGCTCAACTCCA
>DATEMG010000539.1:0-6279 GCA_035275805.1 Blastocatellia bacterium | reverse complement strand
GCATTTATTCTCCAATTATGAATCATATCGTTTTGCTCGGCGATTCTGTTTTCGATAACAAGGCATACATCGACGGCGGGCTTGACGTTATCGAGCAAATTCGTCGGCAAATTCCCGCCGGATGGACAGCCAGCCTCATCGCCGTTGACGGCAGCGTGGTTGAAAACGTGCGAAAGCAGGTCATTGATTTACCGGACGACGCGACGCATCTGGTTATCAGCGCGGGCGGAAACGACGCCATTTTGAACGCCGGCATTTTGCAACAGAAGGTCGCGTCGAGCGCCGAAGTACTGGATAAGTTGGCGGATATAGCCGGCGAGTTTGAGCGTCAGTACCGCGAAATGTTGCAAAGCGTATTGAGCCTGAATAAACCGACCGCAGTTTGCACAATCTATTACCCCCGAATCCCGGAACCGTTTACACAGAAAATCGCGGTCGCCGCGCTGGCGACTTTCAACGACGCGATAATCAGGCTGGCGTTTATGTCGGGCGTTCCGCTGATCGACCTGCGGCTTGTGTGCGACGAGGATTCCGACTACGCCAACGAGATCGAGCCGTCAGAAAAGGGCGGCGGAAAGATTGCGAATGCGATCGTGCGCCTGGTCAGCGACCATAATTTTGAGAGTCGCAGGACCGAAGTGTTTCTATGAGTGAATGGCGTATCTTCCCCAGACTGGGGACCGAGCGGCTTGTTCTCCGCGAGATTGTCCCGGCGGACGCTGAAGACCTGTTCCACATCTTCTCGGACGAAGAGACGATGCGGTATTGGAGCTGCCTGCCTTACACGTCCGTCGATCAAGCCCACAGGCTCATTGAGGGCTTAGCGAAGGTAAGGCTCGCTGGCGCAGGCATCAACTGGGCGATCACGCTGCGTGGCGACGAACGGCTGATTGGTAAGTGCGGTTACAACGAATGGCGCAAGGCGCATCGGCGCGGCGACCTCAGTTACATTGTGGCTCGCGAACAGCGTGGCAAAGGCGTTGTCAGCGAGGCGCTTGGCGCGATGCTCGACTACGGCTTCAACCACATGAACCTGCACAGCGTAGAGGCCGGAGTCACGCCGGGCAATGAGGCTTCGACGCGGATGCTACAGAGGCTCGGGTTTCGTCTCGAAGGGCATTTGCGGGAGAACTTTCTCACCGATCGAGGTTTCGTGGATTCGCTGATCTATTCCATGTTGCGAAGCGATTGGGAATCCGCTCGCGGGAGGGCCTAAATATGCGATCTAGGAAAGGCAATGTCATTACCCAGATCTTTGCATGAAAGGCGCATTTCCCGCGTCGCGTAGCGACGGCCTGAATTTAGCCGTGGGTTTCAACCCACGGTAGGCTGACAAAAAGTAAAAGGAGTTTCCAGATGAGAAGACTTGCAAGGGCGCTGATAGTCTCTTTCGCTTGCCTGGTCGCATGGACGGGCGACGCGAAGGCGCAACGCGGCGTGGATTGGATGACGGGCAACGGAGACGCGCAGCGTTCAGCCTGGGTCAGGGCGGACGCGAAGATTTCAAAGGAGTCGTTACAGGATCCGAAGCGAAAGCCGGGCTTCCAATTTCTGTGGAAGCTCAAGCTAGACAACAAGCCCAGGCAGTTGAACTCACTCGCGCCGCCGGCGACGCTTGAACGTCTGATCGGATACCGGGGATTTCGGATGTTGGGATTCGTGGGAGGCAGTTCAGACGCCATCTTCACGATCGACACCGATCTGGGACGAATGGAGTGGGAGAGGAGGTTGGTTACGAACGCCCCATCACAGGCCGGAACGCTCGCCTGTCCCGGCGGAATGACTACCGGCGTGGCGCGTCCGACTATGGCCACGATTCCACCTTCTTCTTTCGGCGGAGGCGGAGGCGGGCGCAGTACGCCCGCGCGTAGCGGGGTCGGCGAGCCCGGTCAGGGCGCGGTCACGCTGGCGCTGGTTCGGCCGAATCCTCCGGGCCCGCCACCGGCGTCTTCGTCAAACTCAGCTCCGCCGCGGCCCCCTCGTCTCAATCCCGCCAACCCTCCGGGCGGCCAGTTCGGCGCGGGGCCTTTCCTCGTTTACGCCCTGTCAGGCGATGGGATGTTCCACTCGATTCACCTGTCGAACGGCGCCGATTATGAGCAGCCGGTAAAATTCCTGCCGCCGAACGCCAACGCCAACGGGTTGATCGTCATTGACAACGTCGCCTACGTCGTAACCGAAGGGAATTGCGGCGGCGCCGCGAACGGCGTGTGGGCGCTCGATCTCGTTTCCAAACAGGTCACGAGCTGGAAAGCGAATGTGGTGGGCATAGCCGGCCCTGCGTTCGGCGGAGACGGAACGCTATATGTCGCGACCGGCAATGGAGGCGAATCGCCGAACTCGCTGGTCGCGCTCGATCCGAAAACATTGTCGGTGAAGGGTTGGTATACGGCTGGCGCGCATGAATTCTCTTCTTCGCCGGTCCTTTTCGAATACAAAGGAAAGAACCTGATAGCGGCTACCACCAGAGACGGGCGCGTACATCTGCTGGACAGCGCGAATCTGGGGGGCGCTGACCATCAGACTGCCTTGTACACGACGCCGGCCACATCGAAAGCGGGGACTACGTCGCCGGGAGCGCTTGCGAGTTGGCAGGATGCGAGCGGCGCGCGCTGGATTCTGGCGCCGGTTATGGGCTCGCAGGCCGCCGATCTCGGATTCAAGAGCGCCGCTACCAATGGCGCGGTCGTCGCCTGGAAGATCGTCGAACAGAACGGCGCGCCGACGCTACAGCCCGCCTGGTCATCGCGCGATCTGGTCTCGCCGCTGCCCCCCACGGTCATCAACGGCGTGGTCTTTGTAACTTCCGGCGGCGAGTTCCGTACCGACGACAGTAAAATGACCGCAGCGGAGCGGGCGCGGCGTTCGTCGCGCGCGGTCCTCTACGCGCTCGACGGCGAGACCGGCAGGGAACTGTGGAACAGCGGGGCGACGATCGCCTCCTTCACGCGCGGCGTTGCGTTGTCGGGCGGCGTAGGCCAGATTTATCTGACGACGCATGACGGCGTGATTTACACATTCGGTTTTCCGATGGAGCATTGATCCGGTCTATTCTCTTCAGTAAATGGCGCCGCGCCTGGGAGCGCAGGCATCCTTGCCTGCCAGCTTCGGCCAGTCGGTCATTGCCGGAAACCAAGCAGGCAAGGATGCCTGCGCTCCCAGGCCCTATACAGCCCGACGTGAGCATACCCCCCGATCAGGCCGCCAGGCGCTGACGCCACAGCGCATTGGCGGCCCCGTTTACATCTCCGATCGAATCAAAAGTTTTGGATTAAAGATCATCTGAGACTTAGATCATAAGATGATCTTGTTTTCTTTGGATCTCGGGTGTATGATCCGCGCGCTATCCAATATCAAACACGGGAAAGAACACATCGAGCGCAAGTCGTATTTCGCAAACGCAGCCAACACGAACAGATCGTTGAAGCGCTGCAACGGCTAAGCGCGGCGAAGTTGCGCAGGGCTTATTAGAGATTTGCTTTCATGCTGGAGGACCGAGATTCTGGACGAGTTGCTGCCAGGCGAGCCTTAAGTAGGCGAGCGTTGATTTCCCCCCCTCTGTTGCTGGGATGTAATCCGAATCGAATTTGACGATCCCTGGGAGCGCAGGCATCCCTGCCTGCAAGCTTCCAAAGCGAGCAGGCAAGGATGGGCGGCGCTCCCAGGGATTTTCCGTTGCTGGGATGTGTGACTATCCGTGCGCCGAGCGTCCGCGCGCATGACGAGGACGCATGCGTATTACCAACTAACTCATTTGTTGGGATGAAGATCGAGGCGCCAGCGTGTATGGCGTCTTACCAGTTCAACAATCAGGTTCCATCAGGAGGAAGTATGTTCACAACCAGAAAACCATTTCGCTGGTCGCTGGCCATCTCAGCGATCCTACTGCTTTCCTCTGTGACGCTCACTGCGCCGAGCGCGGCGCAAGAAAACCGCGCCACCATTGTCGGGACCGTCACTGATCCCCAAGGCAATGCGCTCCCGAACGCCACCATCAAAGCGACCAACACCGAAACCAATACGACGACGGCCACGACCTCGAATGATTCGGGTCTTTACACGTTGCCGTTTCTGCCGGCGGGCAGGTATCAAATCACCATCAGCGCCAATGGGTTGAAGACATTGGTGCGCGATGGCGTCGAGTTGCGCGTCGGCGACCGCACCCAGCTCGATTTCTCGATGGAGGTCGGCGCCGTGACAGAGACAGTCAATGTCACTGCCCAGGCGCCGCTGCTGGAAAACGCCACGGCCAGTCGCGGACAGGTGATTGACGAGGCAAAGGTGCGCAATCTGCCGCTGCTCGGACGCAACCCCTTCCTGCTGGCCGCGCTCTCTTCAGGCGTGCAGATTACGCCCACGCAGGGGAGCATCTCATTCCGCCCGTTCGATAATGGTGGGATGGACGCCATCTCGATCAGTGGCGGGCGCCAGCGCTCGAATGAATTCCTGATTGACGGCGCGCCCAACACCGGCACAGAAAACGGCGGAGTGGGCGCCTTGTCGTTCGTGCCTTCGCCCGACGCCGTGCAAGAATTCCGTGTGCAATCGAACACCTACGACGCGCAGTTCGGACGTACCGGGGGCGGCACGGTCAACGTCAGCTTGAGGAGCGGAACCAACAGGCTGCACGGTTCGCTCTACCATTACTTCCGCAACGACATCCTGAACGCCAATTTGTTTCAGAACAACGCCACCAATGCAAAACGCACGGCGCTTCGCTGGAATCAGCCTGGTCTGGTGATTGACGGCCCCATCCGGATACCGAAAATTTACGACGGGCGTGACAAGACCTTCTTTATGTTCTCGTGGGAGAAAATCATTTCGAGCATCCCCGCGCCGGTCACCCGCAATGTGCCGACGCTGGAACAGCGGAATGGCGATTTCTCGAAAACGCTGCAGGCCGACGGCAAACCGATCACCATTTACGATCCGCTGACGACGACCTGCGTGGGCAATACCTGCACGCGCACGCCATTCCCCAATAACCAGATTCCGGCCGACCGGATTGACCCGGTCGCCAAGAAACTGCTCGAATTTATCCCGCTGCCCAATCAGCCAGGCAATACGCAAGGCTTCTTCAACTTCTTCAACAGCCCGAACGCGCGCACCGACGAATACGACCAGTTCACTACGCGCATTGACCATAACCTGAGCGATCGGCACAAACTCTCAGGCCGCTGGTTGCGCAACAATCGTCACGAGTTGCGCGGACTGGCGGGGTACAGACGTGAAGCATCGCCCTTCTTCGCGCATTCTCGCAAGAATCTGGGGGCCGGGGCGGATTTGACTTCGAGCTTGTCGCCGACGCTCGTCTCCAACTTCAAGGTCAATTTCATTCGCCACGAATTCACCATTGAACAATACGGCGATTTCTTCGACGTTACGCAACTGGGCTTCCCGGCGTCGCTGGGCAATCAATTGGCGCGCCAGTTTTTCCCCGGCGTTACGATGACGGATTACGACAACCTGGGCGGCATCGGCTTTGGCAACGGCAGCCGCTTCACCTACAGCGACGCCTCGTCGGTCTCTGAAACGCTCAACAAGGTGAGCGGCAATCATGCGCTGAAATTCGGCGGCGAAGCGCGCGTCCTGCGCGACAATTACGACGCGCCCACGTCGTCGTTCGGAACCTTCGCTTTCAACAAGGGCTTCACGCAGCGCAACCCGCTGGCGGGTGACGCCGCTTCGGGCAACGCCTTCGCTTCATTGCTGCTCGGTTATCCGGCCACCGCCTCGGTTCCGATCAATCCGAGCTTCGCCTACCAGCACATGTATTACGGCTTCTTCTTCCAGGACGACTGGCGTGTCAGTCGCAGGTTGACGCTCAACCTGGGACTGCGTTGGGATTATGAATCGCCCACCAGCGAGCGATTCAACCAACTCAACGCCGGGTTCGACAAGAACGCCACGAATCCATTCCAGGTCCCCGGCTTGTCTCTCAAAGGCGGCATGGTCTTTGTCAGCGAAGACGAACGGCTGCCGTTCAAGCGCGACCTGAACAACTTCGGCCCGCGCTTCGGCGTGGCTTATCAGATCAACGACAAGACGGTTTTTCGCGGCGGCTATGGCGTCAGCTATCTGCCGGCCTTCGATCCTGGCACGAGCCTCGGCTATGCCGTCAGCACGAATTTTGTCTCTTCGACAGACGGCGGTCTGACGCCCGCCAATACGCTGAGCAATCCTTACCCGGTGGGCATCCTGACGCCGGCGGGTAGTTCACAGGGGTTGCAGACATTACTGGGGCAGAGCTTCACCTTCTACGACACTGATGTCAGGATT
>DATEMG010000538.1:0-8657 GCA_035275805.1 Blastocatellia bacterium | reverse complement strand
TGCAAGCCTGCGATCGTGAAAGTCGGCAATTCGTTTTGGAAGGCCGCGTTCTGTGGAATTCCCGGCAATCTCAGGCTCTGCGACGGCGGCGAATCGAGGAGCAATGCGCGGCGGTCGATCGAACGGCGCGTGTAGCCGACGCGCAATTCGTTGACGACACGCTGGGAAAAGACGTGTACATAGTTGCCGACGGTCTGATAGCCGCGGCTCTTCTGGAACCCGAGCGCGCCCTGCGTGATATTGCCACTCCCATCGGGCAGCGGGGTCACCGGCGTCGCGTCTTCGTTGAAAAACGAATACCGGCCGAAGATCTGGTCGTTATCGGAGAAGCGGTGGTCGAGCCGGATGTCAAATTGATCCTGATCCGTTCCTTCGTTCGCGACACGGCGGAAGTTGTTAGCCGCGCCCGCGGATGTCGGCAATGGATAGCGGTCGAGCAGTTGTCTTGCGACCGGATCGAAGTCGGCGAGCGGGAGGATGTTGGCCACGAGGACACCATTGCGGATGGCAGCATAGGCGCGCCCGTCGCTCCGGCGGAAGATCTGCCCGACCCGGGCCTGGATCACAGCGTCGTTTGTAGTAATGACGTTTATCGGAACGCCGGTATTGGTTGTCGTCGCGATCACACCCGTCGCGGTAGTCTGCAAAAAGAGCGGCGCGCCGAGGTTCGCGGAGAAGTCACCGTTCCGCTGGGCGACCGTAGGCACGTTCGAGATCGCCACGCGCCCGATGAGCTGGCGCGTGCCCTGGAAATCACCGAAGAAAAAAGTGCGGTCTTTGATGACCGGGCCGCCGACGGCAAAACCGTACTGGTTGCGGCGGAAGACCGGTTTCTTCGGGTTGGCGGCGGTCGCGGGCGCGAACAGGTTGCGGGCGTTCAGCGCCTCGTTGCGCAGGAATTCAAATGCTGTCCCGTGCAGTTCGTTCGAGCCGGATTTGGTCGTTAAATTGATGACTCCGCCATTGAAGCGTCCGAACTCGGCCGGCGGCGAGTTGGTCTCGACCTTGAACTCCTGGATGGCGTCGATCACCGGGCTGAAAGCGACTTGACCTGGCTCGGGTTGCAAGGCGGAGATGCCGTCGTAGAGGAATTCATTGACGCGCGGCCTGCCTCCGTTGAGGCGCGGAAATGAAGGACCGGCCGTGGTCGGGGGGGGAGCGGCGACGCCCGGCGCGAGCGTGATCAAGGTGAAGAAGTTGCGCCCGTTCAACGGCAGATCAACGATCCGGCGGTTCGGGATGACCTGACCGAGACTCCCGGTCTCGGTCCTCAGCAGCGAGGCGTCGGCGGAGACCTTGACCTCTTCGTTCACTCCGCCGACGGTCAGCGCCATGTCCAGGCGAATCCGCTCGCCGGTCATCAGGCGCACGCCTTCCTGCACGAAGCGGCGAAATCCTTGCGCCTCAACTGTCACGTTATATAGCCCGGGACGCAGGTTGGTGACGGTATAGACGCCGTCTTTCCCCGATGTCGTTTTTGTGACGTCCCCAGTTTCCGTCTGCGTGGCGGTAACCGTCGCCTTGGGAACTCCAGCCCCGGAACCGTCGCGCACATCGCCGGTAAGTTCCGCCTGGGCGGCTTGCGCCAACGCTACCGCGGTAGCGCCGAGTAGAAATATTGCGGCGCCTATGAACGCCTGTAAGACGCAGGATCCTCTTGATAGCCAAACTGACATGCTTTCTCCTTTCCAAGCACGGGAGGCGTGAGCGTTTCCCCTCACACCCTATCGGCCACGCGTCCATAGGTCTTTGGCATGCGGACCCGTAGGTTGACGGTGGCTCGGAGTTGTGATCGTTTATTTGTAGCCCGGATTCGCGCCGGACCTTGGTCAAATCTATCCTCTGATAACCATCACTTCGGTGGCTTTGACGAGCGCGTAAACTGACGTCCCTTTCTTCAAATCCAGATCACGAGCGGCGTCGCTCGTGATGATCGAAGTGATCGTCTGACCACCGATCTCGATGCTGACCTGCGCGAGGAGGCCGTCGTAGCGCATTTCGGTTATCTTGCCGAAAAGCTTATTGCGGCCGCTGATGGCGTCCAGGCCGACCGGCTTCTTCCTCGTTTTGCGCTTGTCAGTCCCGACGAGGCGGTCGATCTCGCTTTTCGGGATGCGATGATGGCCGCCAGCGGTCTTCACCGATTTGATCTTGCCCTTGTAAATCCACTGCTTGAGCGTCGGATAACTGACGCCTGCAAGTTGCGCGGCCTCATGCAATTTGAGTAATTCCATAAATATCCTCTCCTATACTGTTGCCGGTGAATTCCTGCAATAGAATATGCGCGTTCATATACGATTTGATACGGTTTTGCCAGAGATTTTTTAGGGGCTGCGGAAACCATATTTGGCATGAGCGAAAAGAGGGTATAGTCTCTTTATGATATACATTCATGTAGGAGGGCATAAACAATGGAAATCAGCGCGCGCAATTCACTGAAGGGCAAGGTCAAGCGGGTCTTACCGGGCGCGGTTAACACTGAGGTGATTGTCGAACTCGCCGACGGGCTTGAGGTGGTCGCGATTATCACCAAAGAATCGGCTGAGCGTCTAAACCTGACTGCAGGCAAAGAGGTCTACGCGGTAATCAAAGCGAGCGATGTGATGATCGCTACTGACTGACAATACACAAAATTGAAAAGTTAGCCGACGCCGAGTCAGTACCTGCAGTCGCAAACTGATCTAAGGGCTTGAATACTGAGAAGACTTATCTCAGAATGCGCGCGTGTAGCACGAATCCAAATTTCGTGTGAACAACGTATGCTTTGTGTTGGATGTTCGCCCGGCCGCCGCTCAGACGGCCACGGTGTTTAGTTTGCAAATCGCCGGCCATCGCGCCGTCGCCTGATACGTACCCAAACAAGAAGCGACAAAAAATAAAGGCGGGAACGACATCCAGGAGGAGCGATGAAACCCCTTTTCACCCTGTTATTAGCCATCCTTTTAGAGATCTGCCCGCAAATAGCGGCGAAGGCGCAATCGCAACGGACTCTTTCCGGAGTGATTACGACCGACAGAAATGAAGTGGTCGTCGGAGCGACGATCACCGTCCGCTCTTCGGCGGGCGAACTGACCGCGACTAGCGACAACGACGGCAATTTCAAACTGAAGGTCCCGGCCGAAGCGCTGATCGTAAAGATAACCGGCAAAAACCTCGTCTCGATGGAGCGGAAGGTCGACGCCCGCGAGTTGACGGAACAATTGCGTTTCGAAGTCCGCTACAGCATCCCTCCGGTTCACGACAGCCTGGTGATATCAGCTTCACAACTCGATCCGGTGATCGATCGCCGCAATGAAGCCGTTTACCGCGACACGCTCTTTTCGCGCGACGATCAGGTCTTCCACACACTCGACGCCGGCATCAATGCGGGGCAACACGAGGGCGGCGGCAAATCGCTCGAAATCCGCCGCTTCGGCTTCAACCTCGACCATGGGGGGGTGAACGGCGGATTGAAAGTCCTCGTGGACAATGTGCAGCAAAACCAGGGCACGCAAGGGCATGGGCAGGGCTATCTCGGCCAGTTGAAATCGCTCACTCCCGAACTTGTGCAGGACGTGAACATCCTCAACGGGCCATTCAGCGCGGAGTACGGCGATTTCTCCGGCCTCGGCGTCGTTCACATCCGCTTGAAGGAATCCTTGCCAGATGAGACCACCGCGCGTTTCCAGGGCGGGTCGTTCGGCGCGTTTCGCACGTTTCTGGCCTACAGCCCGGAGCTGGATAGCGGCGAAGCGCTGGTCGCTTATGAAGGCTCGCGCATGGACGGGCCGTTCAAGAGCCCTCTCAAGTACAAGCGCGATAACGTCACGGGCAATTACATCCGCCAACTGAATGATAATCAGCGACTCGGGTTCAAGTTCAACTTCGGGCGCAACGACTTCTTTTCCTCAGGACAGATTCCGCTCGACGAAGTCTTCGAGGGAAGGCTGGATCGCTTCGGCTTCATTGATCCCGAGAATGGCGGGCGCGTGCGGACCGGGGTTTTCAGCGCTTATTACCGGCGGGATCTGGCCGATGGGAGCGTCTTCAAGGTAGACGGTTTCCTGGGACGCTCGATGTTTGACCTCTGGTCGAATTTCACGTTCTTCCTGACCGATGAGTCGTTCGGGGATGAAATCCAGCAACACGATTCGCGCTTGCAGGAAGGCGTGAATACTCAATACCTGAAGCCCTATACCATCGCCGGTCAGCGAGCGATGCTGAACGTGGGGGCGAACTACCACGATAATCAGATCAACGTCGGCCTTTTCCCTTCCATCAGCCGGGCGCCGAGTCGCAAGTTCATTTCGCCGGAGAACCTGGACAACCCGGACGTTCTGCTGACCAGCGCGCGGGCGCGCGTGTCCAATGTAGCCGGATATGTTCAGCAAGGGTTGGACCTGTTCCACGGCCATGTGCATATCGAGGGCGGGATTCGCTTCGATTATTTCAATTTCAATGTTGATGACCGCGTTGATCCAACGGCTTCTGGCGAGCAGGGGGCGTCGCGCGCTCAGCCGAAATTCAATCTGTCAGTGACGCCGAGTGATCGTGCGCCGATGACCTTCTATTTCAACTACGGCCGCGGCATCTCCAGCCAGGATGCGCGCGGCGTCGCGCAGCGACCCGAGAGGGCGAGAGTCTCGACGACGGATTTCTACCAGGTCGGGATCTCGCAGAACTTAAATCGCTTCAGCATGAGCGCCGATCTATTCTTGATCGACCGCTCGAACGAACAGGTCTACATCCCCGATGACGGCAGTTTTGAATTCAAAGGGCCGAGCCGCACCTACGGCTTCGAAGTGAAGACTGCGATGAAACTGACGCGCTTCTTGAGCTTCAACGCCGGCATTACGAAAGTCACCAACGCCTTCTTCCGCGATCTCTTCTTTGAGGAAGACGATCCGGCGCCGGGAGAGAGAAAGTACATCGACAGCGCGCCTCACATTGTCGCCAACGCGGGGCTGACTCTGGCCGGGTGGCGGGGCTTCAGCGGGTCGCTGCGGTGGCGTCACACCAGCAACTATCGTCTCGATCCTGTAGATCCCGGGATTCGCGCGTCAGGACTGGACGTGCTCGACCTGAGCGTCGCCAAACGACTTCGTCATTGGATCGAGCTCAACTTTTCAATCGACAATCTGACTGACAAGCGTTATTTCGAAACCCAGAATTTTTTTGAATCGAGAATCAGGCCCGGCGACCCTGTCACGTCGCGGATTCACGCGACGCCGGGTTATCCGATCACGGTGACGGGAGGAGTGACGTTTCGTCTTTCCAAAAAGGATTAGCGCCAAATCACCGCGCGGTACGGTCAGTAAATCGCGAAATGGCTGTTCTTCATCCGAATCTAGGAAGTTTTTCTCCGCGGCAGTTGTTTTCTGAGGGTGGATCGGCGCGTGTAGCGCAAACTGGCAGTTTGCGCGGCTTCCGAATCATAATCATTCGGAGTAACTAAGGCCGACGGATGAGACGCGACGACCCGATCAGTTAGCGAGTGAAGATATGGCGCAAACTGCCAGTTTGCGCTACACGCGCCGATCGTCTTTTCGTGATTTACTGACTGTACCGAAGCGCTCCTTCCCGTACATCCAATTGAAAACCGCTCCAGCTCGGCCTTCTTTCAACCCTCCCTTACGCGCGAGATTCTTCCCAATTCCAGTCGGGTAAAACATATACTTGGGGCAATTGTCATTTTGATTGCGACTTACAGGGAGGAAGAGATGGGCGAGTTAGTTCGCTTCGGCGTGAGCGCCGAGGAAGAGTTGATGGCGAATTTCGACCGGCTGTCGGCGGACAAGGGTTACAGCAACCGCTCCGAGGCGCTACGCGATCTGATGCGCGACGCGCTGGTGCAAGCGCGCCTGGAGAAATTCCCCGACACCGCCGAGGTTCTAGGCAGTTTGACGCTGGTCTACGACCATCACGCGCGCGAGTTGTCTGAACGGATGGATGAGATACAGCACGAGCGGCACGGGTTGGTCATTTCGGTCTTGCACGTTCACATCAGTCACGACGATTGCATGGAAGTGATCGCCTTGCGGGGTAAGGCGTTTGACGTCCGCGAACTCGCCAACGCGCTACTCAGCTTGAAAGGCGTCAAGCATGGGAAACTGTTCCTGACGCTCCCCGCGCGAGAGATCGTCGCGAGGAAGAAGGCTGCGCGCTCCCATGCGCCTCACAAGCATAAAAGGGATTCGCTAAGCTGATTCGTCGCGACCAATCAATGCGGATCCGTTCGGCAACGAGTTTGCCCTGACTCTCGGCCCGCGCAGCGTGTTTCATTCAGGGTTATAAGCGCCACCAACCAAGTTCGCCGGCCACGTGGTTCCAATACAAATGAAACGAATCACATTCCCCCACTTGCGGTTGAGAGAGGTCATCAAGAGAGCGGCGCATTTCGGCGATCTCCTTCTGTTGCTCTCCGAGCTAACCCCGTCCAAGCCTCCCTAAATGAATACAAGACAAGTCCTCTATGGCTCGGGAAGATCGAGGCCTCCATTTCCACATCGTATTTCATCCACCTTTAGACCGAAGAGGAAACGCAGAATTAAGAGGAGCGATTATGAAAACCGGAAGAAAACGGTTCATCTTTAGTATCATCGCGGCATTCTGCCTCTGGGGCGCCCCGGCGATTGTCGCGCAAAGCGACAAAGCGAGCGCCACAAAACCGCCGCGTGATTACCCCGTCAAACCCGTGCCTTTCACCGCCGTCCATTTCAACGACGTCTTCTGGGCGCCGCGCATCGAGATTAACCGGACGGTGACCATTCCCTTCGCTTTCGAGAAATGCGAGGAGACGAAGCGCGTTTATCACTTCGAACGCGCCGCCGCCGCGCTCCGTGGCGAGAGGCTTCAGGACAAGAAGCCGCCCGGCTACCCCTTCGACGACACCGACGTCTACAAAGTGCTCGAAGGAGCTTCTTACTCGCTCAGCGTTCACCCCGACCCGAAGCTCGAGTCTTATCTCGACAGCTTGATCGCGAAAATTGGCGCAGCCCAGGAGCCGGACGGTTACCTTTACACTACTCGCACGATTGACCCCGAGCATCCGCACGAGTGGGCAGGAAAGAAACGATGGGAGACGGAAAAGGTGGACAGTCACGAGCTTTATAACCTTGGACATCTGTACGAAGCCGCCGTCGCGCATTATCAAGCCACTGGCAAACGCTCGCTGCTCGACATCGCGCTCAAGACTGCTGATCTGCTCACACAGACCTTCGGGCCAGACAAGAGATCCATCTGGCCGGGTCACCAGATCACGGAGATGGGTCTGGTCAAGCTATACCGCGTCACTGGCCAGCAGCGTTATCTCGACCTGGCCAAGTTTATGCTCGATGAGCGCGGGCCGGGCGGCGAGGAAGGCGCCGGCCGCGACTACAACCAGTCGCACAAGAAAGTGGTGGAGCAGACCGAACCGGTAGGCCACGCCGTGCGCGCCACTTATATGTATTCGGGGATCGCTGACGTGGCGGCCCTCACCGGCGACACGGCCTATCTCAAGGCGATTGACAGAATCTGGGAAAACATGGTCGGCCGAAAGTTTTACCTCACCGGCGGCATCGGCGCGACCGGTTCCGGCGAAGCCTTCGGGCGAGACTTCGAGTTACCGAATATGACCGCCTACAACGAAACCTGCGCCGCCATCGGCGCCGATTACTGGAACTACCGGTTGTTTCTGCTCCACGCCGACGCGCGCTACATCGACGTGATGGAGCGGACGCTCTATAACGGATTGGTCTCCGGCGTTTCGCTCGACGGCAAATCGTTCTTCTATCCCAATCCGCTGGAGTCCAAAGGTCAGCATCAGCGCAGCCCATGGTTCGGCGTGGCCTGCTGTCCGGGAAACATGACACGATTTCTGGCCTCCGTGCCCGGCTACGTCTACGCGCAACAGGGCGACGCGCTCTACGTCAATCTCTATGTCGGAAGTCAGGCTGAGATCAAGATGGACAATGGCCGAACAGTGAAGATGGTTCAGGAGACACGGTACCCTTGGAACGGGCAGATCAAGATGACTGTCAATCCAGACAAGAACGCGCAGTTCGTGATTAACGTACGCATTCCGGGCTGGGCGCGAAACGAGGCCGTCCCGAGCGATCTCTACCGCTTCCAGGACAAAGTCAATGAACCGGTCACGCTCAAGATCAACGGCAAGCCGGAGCCTCTCAAACTTGAGAAGGGCTACGCGAGCCTGAATCGCAATTGGAAACCGGGCGACGTAATCGAGTTGGCGCTGCCGATGCCTGTCCGGCGCATAGCGGCCAATGATCAGGTCGACGCCGACCGCGGGCGCTCCGCGCTGCAACGCGGCCCGCTCGTTTACTGCGCCGAGTGGCCTGATAATCCGGGCGGTCGGGTCCGCAACCTGATGTTGCCCGACAGCGCGAAGTTGACAGCCGAGTTCAAGCCCGACCTTCTTAGCGGCGTCACGGTCATCAAGGGCAGAGCCTTCGCCCTAAACTCAAACCCCGAGGGCAAGGCGATCAAAACCGAGCAGGATTTCACCGCGATCCCCTATTACGCCTGGGCCAACCGTGGGCGCGGCGAGATGATCGTCTGGCTCCCCAGCAACGAATCGGGCGTCAAGGCGCCGCCGCCGCCGACAATCGCTTCGAGGAGCAAGGTCCGCGCGTCGGAAAACCAGAACCCCAATCTGATCGTCGCCATCAACGATCAAT
>DATEMG010000537.1:0-8422 GCA_035275805.1 Blastocatellia bacterium | reverse complement strand
GTGGCGGCCTGAATCTACCGCACAGGCTCTATGGCGAAGCGAGCGAACAGGTTGCCGCCACCCTTGTCCCAAGCGTCCCTGGGATATGCAAACGTTACTTTGTAGCGCCGCGTGCATAAATTCAACATACAAGCGAGCGGGCTTCAGGCTAAGCCACGCTCGCTACCGCTCGCGGTACTGATCCGTACTGTCATCTTAGTATGGGTACATTGATCTGCAATCCGCTCTAGCGTCGATCTTTGATCTTCAATCCTCGACCCTGTACTCTCCTTATCATCGCTGATGAAATAGAATTTTCCGGCCGCGATCTGTTCGGCAAAGAAGGGGATTGTAGAACTCATGAAATTGACCAGAATGTCGTTGGCGTCATTCGGCGCCGCATTCGCGCTGAGCGTGGCTCTGGCTCAGACCGGCTCGACCGGTCTATCCGCCGAGCAACGCCTCGCGCGCGAAATCTTTCAGCAACTGATCGAGATCAACACGACCGATTCGGTCGGCGATTGCACGGCCGCCGCCAATGCGATGGCCGGGCGGTTGAAAGCCGCCGGCTTTCCCGAAGAAGATTTGAAAGTCCTCGGCCCGCACCCGCGCAAGGGCAATCTGGTTGCGCGGTTGCGTGGAACGGGCGCGCGTAAACCGATTCTGTTGCTCGCCCATCTTGACGTCGTCGAGGCGAAGCGCGAAGACTGGTCATTCGATCCGTTCAAGTTTCTCGAAAAAGACGGCTACTACTACGGCCGCGGGACCTCCGACGACAAGGCGATGGCCGCGATCTTCACCGCCAACCTGATCCGTTTCAAACAGGAAGGTTTCAAACCCGACCGCGACATCATCGTCGCGCTGACCGCCGACGAAGAGGGCGGCGATTACAACGGCGTCGAATGGCTGCTGAAGAATCACCCTCAACTGATCGACGCCGAGGTCGGTTTGAACGAAGGCGCCGGAGGCGCCGCTCGCAACGGCAAGAAGCTATTCAACGCAGTGCAGGCGAGCGAGAAGGTTTACCAGAGCTTCCTGCTCGAAGTGAAGAACAAAGGCGGCCACAGTTCGCGGCCCGTGAAAGACAACGCGATCTATCACCTCGCCGCCGCCTTGCAGCGCCTCGCCGGGTTCGACTTCCCGGTCAATCTGAACGAAGTCACGCGAGCCTATTTCGAGCGCGTTTCGAAACTGGAATCGGGCGAGACTGCGGCGGCGATGAAGGGCGTGATCCGGAACCCGCCGGACGCCAGGTCGGTCGATTATCTCGAAAACATTCCGGCCTACAACGCGACGATGCGGACGACCTGCGTGGCCACGATGCTCGAAGCGGGGCACGCCGAAAACGCTCTGCCGCAAACGGCGCGCGCCACGATCAATTGCCGCATTCTGCCGACCGAGACGGCGGAACAGACGCGCGAGACTCTGGTCAAAGTCGCGGGCGACAGCCGCATCGCCATCACGCCGATCCGTCAACCGAAGCCGAGCCCCCCTTCGCCGCTCACAACCGAAGTCATGAAGCCAATTGAAACGATCACGCAGCAGATGTGGCCGGGCGCGCCGGTCGTCCCGGTGATGAGCACGGGCGCAACCGACAGCCTTTTTCTTCGCAACGCAGGCATCCCGATCTATGGCACGTCGGGTATCTTCGGCGACATTGACGACGGGCGCGCCCATGGCAAGGACGAACGCATTGGCATAAAAGAGTTCTACGATGGACAGGAATATCTATATCGACTGGTCAAAGCGTTCGCCTCAGCAAGCTCAAATCAGCGCCAGACAGCCGACAAATAATCCGCGCGATTACGCGCGCAGGCGTACAAGTAGTATGTAAACTAAGTTTTCTTGTGTTTAGCGATTTTTTTCTGGCGATACCAAGTTTAACTACAAATGTTGGGAGACAGCGTTTAGAGTCCCGGCTTTAGCCGGCGGGCTTGGAGCCTCAGCCCTGCCGGCTAAAGCCGGGACTCTAAACGCTGTCCTTTGATGGTTGTAATTTCGTTGGATGTGTCGATATCACTTGTTATGATTTAAACAAGCATCAAATAACTTAGGTTCCAGGGCACTTACGATAAAAGCAATTCCAAATCTTCTTTTGTCAAGTTGCGGATGAGGCTGTTGTCGGCGTTGAGGATGGCGTCGGCGAGGTCACGCTTGGTGTTCTGGAGCGCGAGGACTTTTTCTTCGACGGTGTCGCGGGCGATGATACGATAAGCGAAGACCTGCCGCGTCTGGCCGATGCGGTGCGCGCGGTCAATCGCCTGCGACTCGACCGCCGGGTTCCACCAGGGGTCGAGCAGATAGACGTATTCGGCCGCCGTCAGGTTCAATCCCAATCCGCCTGCCTTCAAGCTGATCAGGAACAACTTACAGTCAGGGTCATTTTGGAACCTCTCAACGCGCGCCTGTCGGTCGCGCGTCGAACCGTCGAGGTATTCGTACTCGATCTTTTCCTTGTCGAGGCGCCGGCGCAGGATCGCGAGGAAGCTGGTGAATTGCGAAAAAACCAGGACCTTGTGATTTTCCTCGAACAGCTCGACGAGCTGCGGGATCATCAGGTCTAACTTCGCCGAATCCTCCTTGACGCGCTTTTTGTCGATCAAGCCGGGATGGAGCGCGGCCTGGCGCAAACGGAGCAGCGCTTCAAGCGCCTGCATCTTCGATTTAGCGACGCCGTCGCGCGCGACGAGGTCGAGCAGCGTGTTGCGGTAATGGTCGCGCAGCTCGTTATAGAGCTTGCGCTGTTCCGGTTCTAGTTCGCAGAAGATGGTCTGCTCCTGTTTCGCCGGGAGGTCCTTCGCGACCTGACTCTTGGTGCGGCGCAGAATGAAGGGGCGCAGGGCCTGAGCGAGCAGCTGCCGCGTCTCTTCATCCGGGTTTCGCCCGATCCCGCCCGTGATCTTGAAAATCGAAGCCGCTCCGAGCATCCCAGGGTTCAAGAATTCAAACAGGCTCCATAATTCACCCAGATGGTTCTCTATCGGGGTTCCGCTCAGCGCCAGACGATGATCGCCGTTGAGCAGTCGCGCCGCCTTCGCCGAAGCCGTGTCGGAGTTCTTGATCGCCTGCGCCTCGTCGAGGATGACGTAATCGAACCGCGTGTCTTTAAAAAGAACCGCGTCGTTGCGCAGCGTGCCGTAGGTGGTCAGGATCAGGTCGTAATCGTCGAAATGTTCGAGGCTCTCTTTCTCCCTCGCATGCCCGGTGTGATCGAGCACGCGCAGCTTGGGCGCGAACTTCGCGGCCTCCTGCTTCCAATTGAAGACCAGGGATTTCGGGACGATTACCAGCGACGGGGCGACGGGAGAGTCAGCGATTTCATCTCCGCCGACGCCATTGCTTCTGCCCCCTTCACTTCCCCGCTCTTCCTTGTCTTTTATTCTTCTCGACACCCTGTCGCCCCGTCGCCCCGTCGCCCCGTCGCCCCGTCGCCCCGTCTCTTCACGCGACTGGCGGCGCTCTTCGAGCAAGGCAAGAACCTGAATAGTGTTATGGCAAAGAATGTTGTTCGCGACGAAATTGTGATGCTCGGCGACTTCGAAATCATAAACCCAGCCGTCGTACTCCACCTCTTCCACTGACTTTATCTTACAGTAGAAGACTTCCTGGCCAAGTAATCGGCTCAGCCGGTCTCTCATTCCCTCGATCAATCCTCGATCCAACTTGGCGTATGCCTTCAGCGTTCGCGTGGTCCACTTCGACAGTTTTAGCGAGCGATATTCTTTCTCAGCGGCGCCGTTCAAAATGTTATCGCAAGCCACCACAACGCGATCCAGACTGGAGCGGGAGAACTGTTGAGAGCCGTCGAGGTAAATCGAATTATACAGTCCGAAATGCCTGACCGGCAGACCTGTGGCCGTGACGGCTTGTGCGACTATATCTGAGGCCGGTATGCCCTCAACATTGGTATTGCACTTATACCCGCAAATTTTTTCCAGGCGCGATTGTTTGCCGGGATCGCCGAATCCTATTTTGCGATAGAAATTACGGGCGGCGCCGCCGCCCAGCGTTCCGATGTAATAACTACGATAAATCCTTGAGCCATTTGTCGCACACTTCCGCTTTTTGGAGATGCGCATCCATATGCCAAAACGCCGCAACAGATTGGATAATTGCTGAATCAGTTTTGGCGACGCCGTGCTGATTTCAATACTGCGCATCGAATCAACAACCGAGGCTTCGGCGTCAAAATAGTTGCTCAGAAAGACTCGCACGGTAGCGTCATCGGCTCGCATTACAAAAGGCGGAACGCTCTTCTCCCGCGAACGCTTACCCCATTCATACCCCTGCGATTCAAGGAATCTCTTGTATTCAGCGCTGTTGACGCGGAGGTCTGGCGCATGATGATCACGGGGTATATGAATGGCTGGATTGTTCACCTTAACTCCGAACCTTTCTCCGATACGCATCAAACACCCGCGCAACTCATTGAGAACTGTAACGTCTTTTTGCGTGATCCTCAGCCTCGAGGGCGCCGCTATCTCGTAACCTTCCGCGATTTGCCAGGCGAGAAATGTGATCAGATCTGGATCCGCAGAGCCCCCATTCCATAGCAGCTTTGCAGGGACACAGACGTAATCTCCTTCACGCAGGTCATTTGCCCAGCCTCTGTCGGTTAACAGCCGATGGCGACGAGTAATAGTTATGCTACTGCCGTCTTCGAGCGTAACCCGTCGCATGGGCTCGCAGACGCGTTGTCTGTAAAGCCTTTTGATCCTGGTCTGGGCCATGCGCCCGGTCGCCTCAATAATAGAGTTGGCCAGTAGTTCGGTCGTCGGCTCCGCCCAGTCGCCACCGACGCTAAAAACAGACGCGCCCGCGAAGCGATTCCAGACGTCCTCTGCGGCAATCAATTCCCCGTTTATCAAAATCAGGCTGTCTGCGGCGATGCATTTACCTAATCCCATATCGTCCGCCAAACACCCGCCGAAACTGAATTGCCGCAGGAAGTTTATCCATCCCAGGCCGTCTTTCTGGTAAGGTCGCAGTTCCCCATTGAATTCTTTGGGCGGGTCGGCGGGCTTAACGCCTTCAAATCGCTTCAGCTCGTCGCGTGCGCGGGCGAAGGACTCGTCAAAATCGGCTTCGGGCTGGGAACTGAGGAGGGCGTTGAGCATGCCGACTTGCGTCTTGCGGAAGCGCAGATGGTCTTCGCAGGTCTCGCCGAGTCCCGCGAGCAATCCGTATTTGTTCAGCCAATCTTCGGGCAGCATTCCGTACGTGCCGTCGTCGAGCTTGACCATGCTGTCGCCGCGCTTCAACGCGGCCAGCAATTCCGGGAGCATGGCCGTCGTTTCGCCGAAATCGATCGAGCCGCGCAATTCGAACCAGTCAATGCCGGAGTTGACCTGAACCTTGACCTTGCCGGGGTTGCGGAAAGTTTTACCTTCGGCCTCGACGCGCCAGCCTTCAGCGACCAATTCCCTGACGACGCGCGGGAGCTTCGTCGGGGCGACTTCCCAACCCGAACGCTTCTCGTAATGATTCGGCCTGACGTATTTCAAGCCGACCTCGGTCAAACGACTGATGAACGCCGCTTCGGCGTCCAGGTCACGCAGGATGTAGCGGCGGCTTTCGATCTGGTAGACGCCACGGCGCGGATCGTCCTTTTCGAGAACGCAGCTACGCGATTCGGGCGCGTAATCGAATGACAGGCGCGCGCGCAGCCTGGCGTTCTGCCTCTGCGCTTTGAACGTCAGACAGGGTTGAGGTTTGGCGTTGGCCTCTTCGTAGCGCAACTCTTCGGGCAGGTCGAGCCTGGGCGGCCGGGCTTCGCTCAGGACTTCGGTCATGAACTCGCCGGCCTGATCTTCTGGAATGAAGAGGGCGCCGACTCGGCGCAAGACCGAAACCCAGTGAAAAGCGCCTCCATCGTCGAGCGCGGCGGCGCTATTAGACGTGAAGATCAAGCCGCCTTGAAGGATCAGCGCGGCCTTGGCCAAGTCACATCTCTCCTCGCCGCGGAACAGATCGCCTTCTACAATGAATTGGTCAGGCCGCGCGTCGTCGCGGCGAACCCTGATAGAAAACCGCCACGCCTCGCCCTCCTCCCATTCGATCACACTCATTTCATCCGAATCACTTCGGGGCTTCAGATAGCAACGCCCGGTCCGGGCAATCAGTGGCAGGACGATCTGAGGCAGAGGCGCGGTGAGGCGGTGGCGAAACGGCGCCGTGTCGTAAGCGTCCTGATAATCGTAACCGTAATAGCCGTAATCCACCTGCTCGCGCGAGCCGGCAAGCATGGCGAAAACCTGGCGGTCGCCCGCGTCGGGCAGATTGGTGATTTGCCATCGCGGCAAGCGCTGTTTGCGAGGCTTGCCCCATTCGCCGTTCTGTTTAAGATCTTGAATGAGTGTGTCGAGGATCAGATGCTGGGATTCAAGCGTTGCCTGGACATCGACCACATATATGATCCTGCGCGTCGACGGCCACTCCTCGCCGGCCCCGTCGAGTATCGCGCGGGCGTCGAGTCCTAGCGCGGTCAGTTGTTCCTTCCAGCCTGTGGGCTTTTCATTCGGCCTGCGACCGCCGCCGAATATGGCTCCACCGCTGCGGGGCGGCCTGTCGTACTCTTCATCAGTCCAATCGTCGTCATCATCGTCGTAGAAGTCGCCGGCGCCGTAATCATAGAAACCGTCGTCATCGAAATCCGGAACCATCACCAGCGGGCCTTTGGCGCCGTCGCGAAGGTGTCCTTTTCCTTCCACGGCCAGTATCGTCGCCCAAATATGCTTGCAAGGCTCGCGCTCGAAAGCCGGGCAATCGCAATGGACGACGATTTCATTACCCTCGATTTCGAGGTCGACTCTATAGTTTCGGCTCCCGCGCACTCTGGCATGAACCTCCCGGCCGGAGCCGTTTATGATCTTTACTCTTCCCTCCTGAAAGTAATCCGCGCCGCGTGAACGAACCGCCTTTGAAAAATCGCTTGAGAGTTCAGTAATGAGTGACATATCGAAATCAGCAATGCCCGGAAGCCGACTGCTTCAGCGAACGGGCGTTAGTGTAGAATCGACGAAGCGGCCATTGTAATTAAAATTGCGACATTGTCACGGCGATGAAGAAAGTTTTCCTTTCCGGCGTCCCCCGGTCAGTGATCTTCCGGCGCCGCCTTTTAAACGCGAGAGATAACAATAAGTTGGGACATCTGTCTGAATGGCCGCGCCGCGGCGCCGTCCAGACTGGATGTCCAACGCCAGGGCTTTTGTGACTACCTGCTTTACGTAGCAGATCACAGGGATTAGGATTAGCCATCGGAAAATCGCCCCGGGCTACGTGGGGCTCCCCCGAGTAGGACTAAGGCGAGGTATATCAATATGGAGGGAGTCGACAAAATCGCGGGTGACGCGCAATCTTCAGGCCTGCGCGCGCCGTCACGCGAACTAACCTGGCGCCAGGCCGCGCTCAAGCTCTGGAACAAACTCTTCGCCGACAACGTTTTCGGGCGCGCGGCGCAACTCGCTTACTACTGGCTCTTCTCCATCTTCCCCCTGCTGATCTTTCTGACCACGCTGTTGGCGTTCTTGCCGATGCGGCAAGATTTGGATCAATGGATCGCGGCTTTCGGCGCCGTTCTCCCTCCCGAAGCCTACACGCTGCTCAATAACACATTCCAGCAGATCGCCAGCCAGCAGCGCGGCGGCTTGCTCAGCTTCAGCATTTTCGTGCTCCTCTGGTCGTCATCCTCGGGGATGGAGGCGATCATCGGCGCGCTCAACAGGGCTTACGGCAGGGCGTCGGCGCGAGCCTGGTGGAAAGAGCGCCTGTTGGCGCTCGCGTTGACGCTGGGGCTGGCCGTCTTCATCATCTCCGCCCTGGCCCTGATCTTCTTCGGCGAGAACATAGGCTCGCGGATGGCGATGTATTTCGGGTTCAGCAGCACATTCGAGACAGCCTGGGCCCTGGCGCATTGGCCGATCGTCGTCGGCCTGACGCTGTTGGGAGTCGAGCTGATCTATTACTTCGCGCCGAACGTCGGGAGTGGCAAAAACGGAAAACGGTGGAAGTGGTTCACGCCCGGCGCAATCTTTGCGGTCGGCCTATGGCTGCTGATCTCGTTTGGGCTTCGCTTTTACGTGTCGCACTTCGGCCATTTCAACGCGACTTACGGCGCGCTCGGCGGTGTGATGGTCCTGATGCTGTGGCTTTACTTGACCGGAGTGGCGATCCTGGTAGGGGGCGAGATCAACTCGGTGTTTCGCATCCCTGGCGACAGGTCGGGTAAGCCTCCCCACTCTGGCTGAAACTCCGCGTCGCTGACTTGTCGCGACCGCATGGCGAAATTGATCCGCGCTACGCGCCTGCGGGGTCATCAACCAATAAAATGCGCTTGCTTACGCCGATATGGTGTACTAATTTTATGGAAATGACCGAGTGAGGTAAGAGGTTCTGATTAACCGTCATTATTCAGTAATCTGAAAATTTTGAGGGAAATAAATGT
>DATEMG010000536.1:0-5051 GCA_035275805.1 Blastocatellia bacterium | reverse complement strand
CCGTACCATCACGCCTCCGCTTGCTCAAGCGCGCGGCTCCGTACCATCACGCCTCCGCTTGCTCAAGCGCGCGGCTCCCTACCATCAAGTCTCCGCTTGCTCACGCGCGCGGTACTGTACCGCCTCTATTAGGCAAACACTTTCAAAATCGGATCGCCGCCAAAGTTCGTCAGCCGCTGATCGCGCCCGCCATAATAATAAGTCAGCTTCCGGTGATCCAATCCCATCGCCTGCAGGATTGTCGCGTGTATGTCGTGAACCGAATACGGCTCGACTTCGGCCTTGTAGCCGTATTCGTCCGTCGCGCCGATCACCTGACCGCCCTTCACGCCGCCGCCTGCCAGCCACATCGTGAAGCCGTGTGGGTTGTGATCGCGTCCGATGCCCGATTGCGAGATCGGCATGCGCCCGAACTCCGCGCCCCATATGACCAGCGTCGAATCGAACAGGCCGCGCGCTTTCAGGTCCTCAATCAAACCCGCCATCGGTTTGTCGGTCTCGGCGCAATGCAGGCTGTGATTTTCATGCAGCCCGTAATGCGCGTCCCACGACTCCTGCTGGTGGCCGCCGCCGCTGTAAAGTTGGATAAAGCGCACGCCGCGTTCCACTAACCGTCGCGCGATCAGGCACTGGCGGCCGAAATAATCGGTGGGCTTTTCGCCGATCCCGTAAAGCTTCTTCGTGGCCTCGGTCTCTTTTGAGATGTCCACGGCTTCAGGCGCGTGTGTTTGCATCTGATAGGCGAGTTCGTAAGACGCTATGCGCGCGTCGAGATCGCTGTTGCCCGCGTGACGTTCCTGGCGCTCCTGATTCATCTTCTGAATGAAATCTACCTCGGCGCGCTGTAGGCGCCGGTCAACCCATTTCGGCGGATTCAGATCGACGATCGGCACATTGCCCGCACGGAACGGAGTACCCTGAAACGCGGCGGGCATAAAACCGGAAGACCAGTTGGGCGCGCCGCCGATCGGGCCTCCGCGCCAATCGTACATCACGATGTAGGACGGCAAATTTTCGTTCTCGCTGCCCAGGCCGTAAGTTATCCACGACCCGAGCGAAGGATTGCCCGGACGCATATTGCCGCTGTTCATCTGAAATATCGCGGGCGAATGGTTGTTGCTAGTGGTGTAAACCGAACGCAGCAAGCAGAGGTCGTCCACTTTTTGCGCCAGATGCGCGTATAGCTCCGATACCTCGGTCCCGCACTGGCCATGCTTTTTGAACTTGTACGGCGAGGCCATCAGATTGCCGGGATTGCCGAAGAATACGTCGACTTTCCCTTTGTTCATCGGCTTGCCGTGATGGCGCGTCAGCTCGGGTTTGGGGTCTAGGGTGTCCACGTGGCTCACCCCGCCGTACATAAAGAGGAAGATCACCGATTTGGCTTTGGCCGGGAACATCGGCGGTTTGGGCGCCAGGGGGTTGGCGCGCTTCTCCTGCGGTTCGGCGGCCAGCAGATTGTCACGATCGAGCAGCGCCGTGAGCGCCAAGCCGGAAAATCCCGCGCCAGCGTGAAAGATCAGCTCGCGGCGCGTCATCGTCTGCGGTTGGAGAATAGGTAGTTTGTTGTTGGCGGTTCGCATATCGGTTTCTCCTTTACATTTTCTGCCTTATCTCAATTGGTTTGCCGGCGGACGGGTTGTTCTCGGCGTAGTCAAGGTTCAGAAGACCGCACAGCGTCGCGGCGATCTGGTTCTGGTAGACGGTTTCCATGTTCTTCCACTCGCCGCGCAGCGGGCTGTCGGGGCTTATGAAGGCCGCCCAGATGTATCGCGCTTCAGGGATCTTCTCGCCGTGATCAGTCCAATCCCGTGGCGTGGCGCCGCGCCCGTGGTCTACGGTGATGATGATCGATGTCTTTCCTCTGTACCGCTCGTTCGATTGCAGGTAATCCCACAACTCGCGCAGATAGCCGTCGGAGCGCTCCAGCGCTTCGAGCGTCTTGTCGTAGCGCCCGTCATGGGCCCAGTCGTCGGTCTCGCCCAGCGAAATGTAAAGAACGCGCGGCTGGTAGAGTTTCAGATGCGCCATCGCAAAACGAAATGTGTAGTAATCGTGTCTCACGCTGTCCCACGGCGTCGGCGCTTCGCTCTGCAACCGGCTGAGCAGTTTGATCTCCGGGTCGGGATGATCGTATGGCTCATACCCAGCGTTGGAGGTGATGCTCCCGGCTTCGTGCTCGGCGATGAAATCCATCACGCTCCAAGAGGCGAACGCCGCCACCTGCTTCGCGTCGAGCTTCAGCTTTCGCTTCAGAAATTCGAGGACGCCGGTGTAAGGGTTGCGATTCTTGTCGTTGCTGTTGATCACGTCGTCATGCGCCTGGCCCGTCAGAATTTCGGAATAGCCGGGATAGGAGAACCACATTTTGTTGGTGGTCATCGCCTCGCTGCCCAGGCTGCGGTTCCCGGCGATCGAGCCGTGCTGCTTCATCAGCGCGCCCCAGAAAAAGGGCATCAATTTTTCGCGCCGCTCCTCGGGCGTCTCCGCGTAATACTTCTTATAGAGAGGCGTCTCTTCGACGCTCCCTTTCTTCGTCTTCGACTTCAGCACTTCCAGATCGAGTCCGCCGAAGACCTCCTGCGTCCGCGCGCCGTCCAGCGTGATAAGAATGACGTTCTTGGTATTGCCTGGCGGGCCGGTTTGTCCGAAAGCGAGGCCAGCCAGTGTGAAAAACAGTAATAGCAAAGCCACAGGTTTCATCGTTTTTACCAAAATTTCCAGCATCGTTTTTGATCGCTCAATCCACGTACAAAAATTCGTTCAGATTGATAATCGCATGACAAAAATCGCGCAAGGCCGACGCGTCAGGCTTTTCATTATTGCGCTGCGTATATCCGTCGGCCTGCGATTTCAAAAACGACAGCGACCATTCGATCTCCTTCGCGCTCGGCGTGCGGTTCAAAGCGATCTCGAACGCGCGGACGACCTGGGCGCGGCGATCCGCGCCGGCTTCCTTCGCGACGCGTTCGGCGAAAAAACCGGTCTGCTGCAGCACGAATTCGTTGTTCATCAGCGCCAACGCCTGCGGCGAAACAGTTGAAACGGCGCGCGACGGACCCGAAACGACAGTCGCCGGGCAATCGAAGACCTCGATCAGTGGCAGCAGGACCGAGCGTTTGACGAAGATGTAGACGCTGCGCCGCCACGTGCTTTGATCGTCCTTCGCGTCGAGCGGCCAACGCGGGCGCGAGCCGGCGTTGATCACGTCGGGATCGATGCGCGGATATATGCCGGGGCCGAACATCTCGGGGTTTAACTTGCCGCTGACCGCCAAGATGCTGTCGCGCAGCGGCTCGGCTTCGAGGCGGCGCGGGTTCATTCTCCACAGCAAACGGTTCTCAGGGTCTTTGGCCGCAGCCTGCTCGTTGAATTGGCTCGACTGGCGGTAGGCGTTCGAGAGCAGGATCAGCCGGTGCATCGCCTTCCAACTCCACCCTTTTGATTGCGGATTGGCGCCGTTTGCCCCGTCGCTCCGTCGCCCTGCTGTCCTGTCGCCCGCATTTCGTGTCGGAGATATAAATTCGGCGGCAAGCCAGTCAAGCAGTTCAGGATGACTCGGGTGATCTCCCGTGGCGCCGAAATCGCTGGGAGTCTTCACGATGCCTTTCCCGAAATGGTATTGCCAGATGCGGTTGACAGCCACGCGGGCGGTCAGCGGATTGTCAGCGCTCGCGATCCATTCGGCTAACTGGCGGCGGCGATTTCTCGGGTCGAGGCTCAGGTCGCCCGTCAGGATTTGCGGCAATCCTGGGTTAACTTCTTCGCCCTTGTTCCGCCAATCCCCGCGGTTGAGCAGGTAGGCTTTGCCCGGATCGCCTTTGTCCGTAACGCCCATCGCCGCCGACGCCGGCTTCGGACGAGTCCGGTTGATTTTGTCTATCTCGATTTGAAGCGCCTTGCGCGCCTTCAAATCTTCGGGCGAGAGTAAGGCTTCGATCTCTTCGGGTTGCAGGTTGACGTCTTTGGCAAAGCGTTTGAGGGTCTCTTCGCGGTATTGCTCTTTGGTCTTGCCCTCGAAACCGCTCGACATCTCGGCTAATTGAACGTGGAATTCGGCCTTTTCATTCAACAGCCTCTCGCGCACTGGCTTATCAATCGCGGCGATCTTCTGTCTGAACGGCCTGACCTGTTCATCAATCTCTTTATTGCGGGCCTTGTGAACCGTCTCTTCTTCTTTTGAAATCATGACGGCCTCGGTCTTTTGGAAAGGGAAGAAGATGGCCTGCATCCGGTAATAATCGCGCTGCGGGATCGGGTCGTATTTGTGGTCGTGACAACGCGCGCAGCCCACGGTCAGGCCGAGGAAGACCGAAGAGGTGGTCGTGACCATATCGTCGAGTTCGTCCATACGCGTCTCTTCGTTGTCCGCGTTGTCGACGGTCGGGCCGTTGCGGACAAAGCCGGTCGGGATCAAGGCTTCGGGATTGGCCTTCACATCGACTCCGTCAAGCTGGTCGCCGGCGAGCTGCTCGATGATGAAGCGGTTGTAGGGCTTGTCTTCGTTGAATGATTTGATCACGTAATCGCGGTAGCGCCATGCGTGCGGTCGGTCGTAGTCGAATTCGTAGCCGCCGCTGTCGGCGTATCGCGCCAGGTCGAGCCAGTGCCGTCCCCATCGCTCGCCGTAATGTGGGCTGGCAAGCAGGCGATCAACGACCTTCGCGTAAGCAGCCTCAGACGGGTTTTTCAAAAACTCCGCCGTCTCCTCGGGCGAAGGCGGCAGCCCCGTGAGGTCGAAATAGACCCGGCGCAATAACTCGCGGGGCGAGGCCGCTCGATTCGGCCTGAGACCGTTCTGTTCAAGTTTGCTCAAAACGAACGCGTCAATTTCGTTCTGCGCCCATCGGCGGTCTTTCACCTTCGGCAAAGCGGGGCGGACGGGTTTGACGAACGACCAGAACTGGCGGTCTTTTTCAGTAATCGAATATCCTGGCTGGCGCGTGGGAATCGTCTCGACCGCCATCGCCGCTTTCGGCGAAAGGCCGTTGATCCACTGCGCGATCACCGCGACCTCGGCATCGCCGAGCTTGTCCATCCCCATCGGCATC
>DATEMG010000535.1:0-2562 GCA_035275805.1 Blastocatellia bacterium | reverse complement strand
AGGCGCAACGACGATTACAAAAGCACGTTCGTCTTCGATAACGATCATCCCTGCGTAGGACTCGACGCCCCGCGCCGTCTCGGCGCGCCGCCGGGCGTTTACCGCAACCGGCCCGCCACTGGCGTCGCCCGCGTCGTTTGCTACAGCCCGCGTCACAACCTGACCCTCGCGGAACTCGAGACCGCAGAGATAGTCGACCTGATGCGCGTCTGGCAGGAACAGTATGCGGAGCTCGGCGCGCGCGAAGAGATCAATCACGTCCTGATCTTCGAGAACAAAGGCGAAGTCGTAGGCGTCTCCAACCCGCATCCTCACTGCCAGATTTACGCGACCAACTTCGTCTTCAAGACTATCGAGACCGAGGCGCGAGTCTGCGAGCGACATCTGGCCGAGACCGGGCGCGTACTCTTCCAGGACATCCTCAAGGCCGAACGCGAGGACGGGCGGCGAATCATTTTCGAGAATGAATCGGCGATAGTTTTCCTGCCGTACTTCGCGCGCTATGCTTACGAGGCGTTCGTCGCGCCGAAAGCCTCACATCCGAGCATTGCGACGCTCACCGAGTTGGAGTTGCGCGATTTCGCCGAGGCGCTCAAACGCCTTCTGGTGAAGTTCGACAACCTGTGGCGGAGGCCGTTCCCTTACGTGATGCCGCTGCACCAGGCGCCGACCGACGGGGGCGACCATCGCGGGTTCCATTTCCACATCGAGTTTCATCCACCGCTGCGCCGCCCGAACCTGATGAAGTACCTGGCAGGGCCGGAGATCGGCGGCGGCAATTTTCTGAGCGACACCTCGCCTGAGGAGAAGGCTTCTGAGCTGCGCGCGCAGCCGGAGATTCATTACAAGCAATTGCGCTGAGGTAATCCGTGGCGCGGACTTTAGTCTACGCATGCGTCATATCCTCGGGCCACTACTCTTCTCTTTTTCGATAGTCATGTATCGAATCATCCAAGGCGAAACACGCGACCTTTCTGACGCGTCAACCTTCATAGAGGTCCTGAACAAGCTCGACCAGAATCCGTCGCTGGAGGCCCGGCGGCTCTTCGCTCCGGACACTGAGATTGTGATCGCGCGCGCGCCGGGGCGATTGGACGTAATGGGCGGGATCGCCGATTACTCCGGCTCGATGGTGCTGGAGATGCCCATCCTGGAGGCGACCTTCGCCGCATTGCAGCGCCAACCTGATAGGAGGCTCAGGATCGTCAGTCTTGCGGAGGGCGCAGGACAGACGCTCGCCTTCGAGATGGATCTCTCCGAATTCGAGAACTCTGGAGAGCCGGTCGATTACGACGCTGCCCGCGCCCGCTTTCAGCAAGACCCTTCACAGCATTGGGCGGCTTATGTGGCGGGCGTGTTCCTGGCGCTGATGCGCGAGCGCGGGATTCGTTTTCGGGACGGCGCGCGCATCCTGATCTCCTCGCGCGTGCCGCAGGGCAAGGGCGTAAGCTCTTCCGCCGCGCTCGAAGTCGCGGTGATGCAGGCCGTGGCGGCCGCGTTCGAGGTCACGACCAGCGCGCGCGAGATGGCGCTTCTGTGCCAGACGGTCGAAAACCGCGTGGCGGGCGCGCCATGCGGCGTGATGGATCAGATGACGGCGTCGTGCGGCGAGACCAATCGCCTGCTCGCGCTGCGCTGCCAGCCGGCTGAACTGCTGGGGATGACCGCCATCCCTGACGAGGTCGCGTTATGGGGACTCGATTCCGGCGTGCGCCACGCGGTCACTGGCGCGGATTACGGTTCGGTTCGCGTCGGGGCGTTCATCGGCTACCGAATCATCGCCGAGATGGCAGCGTTGAAAGTGAACGTGGGCGCGACGGGCGCGGCTGCGCATATCGACGATCCGCGCTGGGGCGGTTACCTGGCCAACATCGCCCCGTCCGAATTCGAACAACATTACGCCGCACAGTTGCCGGAGCGGATCGATGGGACCGAATTTCTGTCGCGCTACAAAGGCACGACCGACACGGTCACGCGCGTCGCCTCCGATCGTAACTATGCCGTGCGCGTCCCGACTGCGCACCCGATTTACGAGCATCACCGCGTGCGACTATTCGCGGAGTTGCTTCGAGGAGAAATCAATGAGGAGCGAATGAGGTTGGCGGGCGAGTTGATGTACCAGTCGCACGCCAGCTACTCGGCCTGCGGTCTGGGTTCGGCGGCCACCGATCGAATCGTCGAACTTGCGCGCGCGGCAGGGCCGGAGCAAGGAATTTACGGCGCGAAGATCACGGGCGGCGGAAGCGGCGGGACGGTCGCCATTCTCAGCCGCCGCGACGCAGGCCCGATCGTAGCGCGCGTGGCCGAGAAGTATGCGAGCGAAACAGGCTATCAACCGTACATCTTTTCCGGCTCGTCGCCGGGAAGCGCCGGATTCGGGCATTTGAAATTGATGTGGAATGACGAATGACGCATAAACACGGCGTGTACGCGCCACTGGTTGTATTTAATTTTCAAAGACCATCAAAGCCAGGCTAGGCTCAAATGCCGATCCGCGGCAGGGAGAGACGGGCTAATGGATAAAGTCCAGCTAAGTTATCAAATACTATTGAGACGACGGAT
>DATEMG010000534.1:0-34484 GCA_035275805.1 Blastocatellia bacterium | reverse complement strand
CGGCAATCAGGGCGGGGGCTGGCCGGGCACTTTTGAAGATGTTGCGCGGGCCGCAGATCATCTGCGCACGATTGCAAAGACCTATCCGCTCGACCTCAATCAAGTGGTCGCCGTGGGCCATTCTGCTGGCGGCCATCTCGCGCTGTGGCTCGCGGCGCGAAAGCTTTTGCCGAAAGACAGCTCCGTCTATTCGCCAGACCCTTTGCCTTTGCGCGGCGTGGTGTCGCTCGCGGGGGTAACCGATCTGCGGCGCACTGGCACTGCCTGTGACGCGAGCGTCACTCAGTTGATGGGCGGATCGCCGAAGGATAAGCCCGCGATCTACGGCCAGGCGTCGCCGATCGAACTGCTGCCGCTGGGAATCCCCTCCGCGATTGTCCAGGGCTCTATCGACTCCATCATTCCCCTCGCGATGGCGGAAGATTACGCCGACGCCGCGAAGAAGAAGGGCGATGACGCGAAGCTGGTCGTGATCGAAAAAGCCGGACATTTTGAAGTCGTCGACCCCAAATCTTTCGCCTGGGAGGCGGTGAGAGATGAAGTGTTGGCGTTGTTGAAAACGAGCGTTCCGGCAAAAAGCAAGTAATACTTCAATCCCAACTCCCAATTTGATAGAGAAGACGCGCAAAGAATACGAGCGCCGGATAGAGTGCGAAGAAGCCCTGGCCGAATGGTGGCAGATGCGCGAGGAGCTTACCATCAGATTGGAAGCGGAACTGAAAGAACGTACGGAACAAAAAGAACGTGAGGCGCAGAAGTAGTTCGGTGAGCGATCATAGGCCGATCCGAATCTCAAATCTCAAATCTCAAATCTCGAATTCGAGATTGCTTAAGGAAACTTCCCCATGTCCCTTCAATCAGACAGGAACTCTCCCCATATGACGAATGGCAAATCAGATGTTCAGGCGCAACCACTACACATCACAGGTCCGGCCGACGGCGGCAAATTGATTGTGCTGACGGCTCCGCTCACCGAGACGATTGACCATGCCGGTTATTTCATCCAAATGGGAATGGCTTCGATGCCGATCTGGATGGAGGGCTGGATGACCAAAAAATATCCGCACTGGCGCGAGGTCGAATACAACCCGGACGGCTCGGCGAGCTACATGCCGGCGGGCGTGCGCCTGGTCGAGGCCGCGCTGCTGCGGGAATTCCGGCCGGATGACATCGTCTGCTGCTACCCCGACGACCTGGACAAATTCATAGGCCCCGAAACGCGCGTCGTGGCCGTATCGACGCACAACCCGCTCGGCGTGACCTTCGCCGCCGGCGTCTACACTTCGATCTTCGGCACGTCGAAGATGCCGATCAATTCGCATTACGCGCGGCTGATGTTCGCCAAAATCAAAGACAGTCCTTACCGCCGGAACTTCAAAGTCATCGTCGGCGGCTCCGGCGGGTGGCAGATCACGCAGACCAATTCATTCGAGGAACTCGGCGTCGATTGCGTGGTCGAGGGCCGCAGCGAATCGGAGGACACGATGTCGATCTTCCGTAAGGCGATCGACGGCGAAGAACTACCGCGCGAGATCGAGGTCGGCCACCCGAAAGAGCGCGAGGCGCTGATCGTGCCCGACAAGCGCACAACCTTCGGCGTGGTAGAGATGACCACGGGCTGCGGACGCCGCTGCAAATTCTGCGTCCCCGACCTGAACCCGCAGATCGACTTTCCGAAAGAAAAGATAATGGCCGCCGTGCGCGCCAATGTGCGCGGCGGCAACAAACAGATCAGCCTGGCCACCGAAGACATGTTCATCTGGGGGCAGGTGCATACAGATGTGCCGTTTTACTTCCCCAACCGTGACGCCCTGCTCGACCTTTATTCGTCGGTGATCGGCGCGCCCGGCGTCGAACAGCACGTCCTGAGCCACGCGACCGTCGCGCCCGCCGTCGTGGACCCGGTGATGATCCAAAAGCTGTCTGAGATGCTGCTGCCGAAAAGCCCGATTCATTTGCCGTACCTGAGCTCGCATCCACAGAAGAAGGCGCTCTCTCCGTTGATCGGTTTGGAGACCGGCTCGGTCCGGATGGCGAAGAAGATCATGCCCAGCAAAGGCATTCCGTTCTCTATTGAAGATTGGCCCAGCGTCGTGCTCGAAGGGCTGCGAGTATTGAACGATAATAACTGGTTCCCGGTGATGACGTTGATCGTCGGCAGCCCCGAAGAGACCGACGAGGACGTGATGGCCACGCTCGACCTGGTTTACGAGATAGAGCGACGCGGCCTATTCGCCTTCCTCGTACCCTCGATTTTCACGCCGCTGCACGACACGCGGATGGAGAAGGAGCAAGGAGTCGCCGAGACTCACCAGCTCACCACGCTGCAATGGCAGTTGATGATGAAATGCTGGAAGCTGAATTTGCGCCCCGGCCTGTACAGTTGGTGGGGGCCGATAGCCTGGCGCACGGGCGCGCTGGCGCTGTGGGCCTGGAAGCTGCGCAAGATTAACGGCCCGAACTTCACCTGGCCGCTATTTATGTTCGCCTCGGCTTTGCCGGAAGAAACGATGGCCAGTATGGGCAAGATTTATCTAGGCAAAAAGCTCAAGACGAAGACCCGCAAGGAGTTGATCGCGACTATCCGCCCGAACCAGTGGCAGTACCTGCGCGAAGATTGCGGCGATCTGCCGGACGGGTGGAAGCCACATAAGCCGCTGAGCGTATTAAAAGCGGGCTTGATTGCGGCTGATTAACGCTCCGTCTTTGTGGTAAGCTAGGCGGTCCAAAGTCAACGACCAATTAGGATAGGAGATGGATATAAGAATGCTCAATGCGATTGCCATTCAGGAATTGCGGGAAACGTACGAAGGCTTGAAGCCGCGGGTGACCGAATTGCGGAGGTTTCTTTGACGTAGAGGCCAAGCGCGCGGACTTGCAGAGATTGGAGGCGCAGGCCGCCGCGCCCGATTTCTGGAACGACCAGGAGAAGGCGCAGAAAATCTTACAGCAGCGCGCGCGCCTGGAGCGCGCGATCAACACCGCCGAGGGGCAGCGACGCCTCGTTGACGACATCGCCGTGCTGTTCGAATTTGCAGCCGAAGACGACGCTTCGGACCGCGAGTTGCGCGAATCGCTCAACCGCCTCGCCGAAGAAGTCGGTGAGAGCGAGACGCAAATGTTGCTCGGCGGCGAAAACGATTCGCTCAACGCCATCGTAGCGATCAACGCGGGGGCCGGCGGTACCGACGCGCAGGACTGGGCCGAGATGTTGCTGCGAATGTACCTGCGCTGGTGCGAGCGACACGATTTCAAGACCGAGATGTTCGACTATCAGGCCGGCGAAGAGGCCGGGATCAAATCGGCCAGCTTCCGCGTTGAGGGCGATTACGCTTACGGGCTGCTCGCGGGCGAGGTCGGCGTGCACCGACTGGTCCGCATCTCGCCGTTTAACGCCGGGCAGAGCCGTGAAACCAGCTTCGCCTCGGTCTTCGTCACGCCGGAATTCGACGACAACATCGAGGTCGAAATACTGGACAAGGATCTGCGCGTCGATACTTACCGCTCGACCGGCGCCGGCGGCCAACACATCAACACTACAGATTCGGCGGTGCGGATCACCCACCTCCCGACCGGGATCGTGGTGACCTGCCAGAACCAGCGGTCGCAGCACCAGAACCGCGACGTGGCGATGAAAGTCCTTAGGTCGCGCCTTTACGAGATGGAGTTGGCGAAGAAGCGCGCCGAGACCGATAAGCTCGCCGAAGCGAAGCGCGACATCTCGTTCGGGTCGCAGATTCGCAATTACGTGCTGCACCCTTACAAGCTGGTCAAGGACGTCCGCACAAAACGTGAGACGGGCAACGTCGACGCGGTGCTCGACGGCGAAATTGACGATTTTATCAAGGAGTATTTGCTGTCGAAGAGAATCATTCAATAGGACTTAGAGGAGTTATAGAACCGTGAGTCCTATAAGTCCTCTAAGTCCCATAATTCTTCTAAGTCCTATGGCTCGACGTAAGATCATAAACAAGCAAAACTCCACCGGCCCGTGGAACGAGATAATCGGATTGATGCTGATCGGGATCGGGATCGTGATTTTGCTTGCATTGATAAGTTACGACTCCGGCGATCCGTCATGGAATTCGGTGAGCGAGAGGGCTCGCGCGCGCAACTGGGTCGGGCCGATGGGCGCCCATGTGTCCAACGTGCTCTTTCAGGCTTTCGGGGCCGCCTCGTGGATATTGCCATTAATGTTATTTATCATCGGGGGCTGGCAATGGGACGACGACGAATCGGAAGTTTCAAAGCCGAAGATTCTGGGATTCTTTCTGATAATAGTCGCCATAACGGGATGGGTCACCATGTTCGGCCCTGAAAAACCAGGCTCGTTTTATTGGGGCGGGTTCGTCGGTCAGTTCTTGATGTATGGGGAGATATCCAAGATTCCGATCGGGATGGCTCGGGTTCTGGGAACTCTGGGGGCCTTCGTCGGGTTAACCATTCTCTTCACCGCGGGGCTGCTCCTCGGGACTAATTATACGCTGATCGGTATGGTGGAGAAGTGGTCCCGGTCTCGTCCTGACGGGGCGGTGGCGGAATTGGCCAACCGATTGCGCGGGTTGAAGCAAGGGCGCAATCCGCAGCCTGTGGACGCGGTGCAGCCCCGACAGGTTTATGCAAAATTCGATCAACGCAAGCGGGCGAACCGGCAAGGCGCCCCGCTCGGCGGGATGAAGGTGACGGTGCGTCCGGGAGTCCCCGCAGGGCGAAATACGGCGACGCCCGCAATCCAATCGAAGCAGGAAGTCAACGGCGAGGTTGGTGATTATCAGGAAGAGGCCGGAGTGATTACGACGGACGAGGGCTCCTTGCAGGTCGCCGAATCGGCCCGGGCTAACCCCGACACCGGCCAGCAGGCGGCGCGCATCCCGCCTTCTACAGTTACTGGGCTACGCCGTTCCAAGACCAGCAAAGAGGATGAATCGCCCCAGGTTGACGAACCGGCCGATCTTGGCAAGGGCGCCTTCGACCTGGACGACTTATCGCCTCAGCGGAGTGTAGATGAGATGATTGCGACGGCTTCGGTCAAACGCGTTGAAACCGCCGAAGCGCTTCTTGAGAAGGATGAGAAGGGCGGCAAGTCGAAGATCGGCAGGCTGGTCAAAAACATTTCGCGCGTCCTATCCCATTACAAATTGCCTTCGACGGAAATGTTGACCCCGCCTGCGACGCGTTCCGAGATGGCCGAGGCGGAGTTGATGGAGCGGGCGAGGCAGTTGGCCGAGAAATGCGCTGAGTTCAACGTGTCGGGGCAGGTCAAACAGATCAGCCCGGGACCCGTCGTGACGACCTTCGAATTCAAACCGGACCCCGGCGTGAAATACAGCCGCATAACCAACCTCGTCGACGACCTGTGTCTGGCGTTAAAAGCCGAGTCGGTCCGCATCGACCGCATCCCCGGCAAATCAACGGTCGGCATCGAAGTCCCGAACTCCCACCGCGAGATGATCCGGTTGCGCGAGGTCTTGGAGTCGAAGAGGTTTCACGAGTCGAAATCGAAGCTGACGCTCGCGCTGGGGAAGACAATAGACGGGGCGAATTACGTGGCTGATCTGGCGAAGATGCCGCACCTGCTGATAGCCGGCGCGACGGGCGCGGGCAAATCCGTGGCCCTCAACACGATTCTCACCTCGATGCTGTATAAGGCGACGCCCGAAGAGGTCAAATTCATTCTGATCGACCCGAAGCGGCTCGAACTCGGCTTGTACGCAGACATCCCCCACTTGCTCTCGCCGATCGTCACCGACCCGAAGCGCGCCAGCTATGCGCTGAAGTGGGCCGTCTCCGAGATGGAGAACCGCTATAAGCGCCTCGCCTCCTTCGGCGTCCGCAACATCGAACAGTACAACGCCGAGGTCGAATCGAATTCGAAGCGCGGCTCGGAATCGATTGACGAGGAGGAAACCAAGCCGCTGCCGTACATTGTCGTGATCATCGATGAACTGGCCGACCTGATGATGGTCTCGGCGCGCGACGTCGAAGAGAGCATCACGCGTCTGGCCCAGATGGCTCGCGCCGTCGGGATACACCTGGTGCTGGCCACCCAGCGGCCCTCCGTAGACGTGATCACCGGGTTGATCAAGGCCAATTTCCCGTCGCGCATATCGTTCCGCGTCTCGTCGAAAGTGGATTCGCGCACGATCATCGACACGAACGGCGCCGAGCAGTTGCTCGGGCAGGGCGACATGCTTTTCCTGCCGCCAGGGACTTCCAGGCTGGTGCGGGTGCATGGCGCTTACATCGACGAGAAAGAGGTCAAACGCATAGCCGATTTCGTCCGCTCGCAGGCGGCGCCCGCTTACGACGAGCACATCGGGTTGAGCGAGAAGGAGCTTCAAGGCGATGAGTTCAGCGACATGAAAAAAGACGAGAAGTATGACGAAGCCGTGCGCATAGTTATCGAGATGGGCCGCGCTTCAACTTCAGTCTTGCAGCGAAGATTACGAATCGGTTATGGCCGCGCCGCTTCAATCATTGATATGATGGAGCGCGAGGGGATCGTCGGCCCTGAAGATGGCAGCAAACCACGTCAGGTCCTGGTCAAAGCCGACTTTTTAGAGCGGCTCGATCAAATTCGGGAAGAAGACGACCTGTGATCTGCTCCCAATCTGTGGAAAATCGAAAATATATTAAAATTCCTAGCATTTTCGAGGATTTCATTAAGACCTGATGGATAAATATTGAAATAATAAGGCTTACAAAGTTGTCGAAAATGTGTGCAAACTGCTATAAGTCAATATTTTAGATAGATTTAAAGCGCAAATTCACAGTTTTTCCACAGAGTTTTCCACAGTAATTGTGGAAAACTCCGGACCTGTACGAATGACCTCTGAGCCAGTACCGCGAGCGGTGGCGAGCGAGGCTTTCGCATAAGGATCTATAACAGGACCTCGCTCGCCACCGCTCGCGGTACTGACACGAGATAAGCGAACCTCGCTCGCTACTGCTCGCGGTACTGACCCTTTAGAACTTTTGAGTAAGGATCAGAAGGCGATGAAACTGCAACTGGCATTGGACACCCCCGATCTTACGCATGAGCTGGAGCTGGCTGGCAGAGTGGCGGCTTATGTAGATCTGATCGAGGCGGGAACGCCGTTGCTCATCCGCGAGGGCATCCGAGCCGTGCGGGAGTTGCGACGCCGTCATCGCGGGCGTCCGATTGTCGCCGACATCAAAGTGATTGACGCGGGTGAACCTATCGCCGAATTGGCCTTCGCCGCTGGCGCCACGGTGGTTACGGTTCTCGGAAACGCCTCCGACGAGTTGATCGAGAGGGTCGTGCGTTCCGCGCACCGCTATGACGGGCAGGTGATGGCAGACAGCTTGACGGTTTCGGACATCGCCGAGCGCGCTCGCCGGCTGCGGGACCTGGGCGTCACCTCGCTATGCGTAAACCGCCGCGGATTCAAGCGGGCGAAAGGACTCGGCCGCGAAGAGCGAATCGATCAGGTCGCGGAATTGATCGAAGATATCGAACTGCCGGTCTATCTCGCAGGAGGAATAGACGAGGCCGAACTCGCGCTTCTGCGTGAACTGCCGCTGGCCGGAGTGATCGTCGGCGCCGCCATCGCCAACGCTTATTCTCCCGTCGCGGCGGCGAAAAAAATGCGGGCCATCCTCGATGGGAAATAGCCCAAACTCTCTGCCTTTGCCTCAGGCCTTTTTGGGGAAACTGTTCGATTCTTATGCATCTGCGATGTGTATTAAGCCAAAACACGTAACGTTGAGCCACGAGCGACTCGGTCCGATGTTATATACGTCTTAAATCTTCCATTTAGGGCTTGAATAGATCGGGGTGAATTTTTCTATCTCTTCAGGGAGAAGGTATACTTGCGGCCTTCTTCCGCAACTCTGGCAAGCAGTTTGAATACAATTACAAGGAGAAGTGAATCTATGTTTCGCTTACTGCCAAGGGAAGACAAATATTTCGACATGTTCAATAGCATGGCGTCGCAGATGACGGAGTGCTCGCTGTTGCTGCAAAAGCTTTTTTCGGATTTTGATAACCGCGTCGCTTATGCCGACAAGATTAAAGATGTCGAGCACAATTGCGACCTGCTCACTCACGAGATTGTCAAGAAGCTGAATCAGACATTTATCACGCCGATTGACCGCGAAGACATTCACGCCCTGGCCAGCGGTCTGGACGACATTGTTGACGCCATCGAATACACAGCCAAGCGCGTCATTCTTTACCGCGTCGAGGGGCCGACCGAACATGCGCGCAAGATGACCGACGTGTTGGTGCGGATTGTAGCCAGTCTGGAGATCGCCGTCAGGTCGCTCGAAAATGACAGCGATCAGGTGTTGAAAGAATGCATCACTATTCACGGTCTGGAGAACGAGGGCGACACTTACCACCACGAAGCCATCGACGAACTATTTGCCCAGGAGACCAATCCGATCACACTCCTGAAAATGAAAGAACTGTACGCGAAGATGGAGCGCACGATCGACAAGTGCGAGGACGTCTCGAACATCCTTGAATCGATAGTCCTCAAAAACGCTTAGACATAACTCTAAATATAAAGAAGAAGAATTTTCAGTCACGAATGAACACGAATGAACACGAATCTTTTTCTTGGCCTCGTGATCCATTTGTTCCCCGCCATTCTTGCCGCTATTCGTGATTATCGATGTTCAGTCGGGGCTGATGTCCCTTTTATCGAATTCTACAGAACCGGAGTGCCTCGAACATAGAGGTCTTTATGAATTCAACGTTTGCGATTGTCGCGGTAATCGTGGCCATCGCTTTGATTTTTGACTTTACCAACGGATTTCACGACGCGGCCAATTCCATAGCCACGGTCGTTTCAACCCGCGTACTCTCCCCGGTGCGCGCCGTTGCGCTGGCGGCATTCTTCAATTTCATCGCATTCTTTCTGGGCACACATGCCGTCGCCAAGACCGTCTACAGCGGCCTGGTCGACCCGAAGCAGGTGAACGAATGGGTGGTGCTCGCCGGGTTGATCGGCGCCGTGACCTGGAACCTGATCACGTGGTATCTGGGGCTGCCGACCAGTTCGTCTCACGCGCTGATCGGCGGATACGCCGGGGCCGCAATATCAAACGTCGGGTTTCAGGCGCTGGTCTTCGACGCCAAATGGCCCAGGGGATGGTTCGGCACAGTCTCATTCATCGTCATTTCGCCGACCGTAGGACTGTTAGCGGGTGTGGCGCTGATGACGGCGGTCTTCTGGATTTTCCGCCGGGTCGCGCCGTCGCGGGTGGACAAATATTTCCGCTTCATGCAATTGGTTTCGTCATCGCTCTTCAGCCTTTCTCACGGCAGTAACGACGCTCAGAAAACGATGGGCATCATCATGGCGGCGCTGGTCACCGGCGGATACATCGACGCCAAGGCCGACATACCTTATTGGGTCGGGCTGGCGGCCTTTATGGCCATCGGGCTGGGGACGATGTCGGGCGGCTGGCGGATCGTGAAGACGATGGGGTCTAAGATCACCAAGCTCAAACCCGTCGGCGGGTTTTGCGCGGAGACCGGCGGCGCGGGGGCCGTATTCCTGGCCACTCACTTCGGCGTCCCGGTTTCGACAACTCACACGATCACCGGCGCCATAGTCGGGGTCGGCACGACGCGCCGGCTATCGGCCGTCCGATGGGGAGTCGCCGGGCGCATCGTCTGGGCCTGGGTGATCACTCTCCCCGCCGCCGGATTGATCGCCTCTGTCGCCTATTTCTTATCCAAGCTCGTTCATTGATCTAGTTCCTGCTGTTCGTTTTCGTCTACATCAGGCGTCTCATCCGACGACCCTTTGCCGCGGCCCGGTCGCTTGATGCCGAACTTATCCAGCCGGTATTGCATCGTGCGGAACGAAAGCCCCAGGAGCCTCGCAGCCCGCGTGATGTTCCATCCGGTCTGTTCCATCGCCTGGATCAGCAGCGAGCGTTCGAGTTCCTCGAACGAGATGCCTTCGGGCGGAAGTTTGAATCCGCCCGCGCCTTCCGATTGCGCGCTGGCTCGGATTTCGACGGGCAGGTCTTCGGCGGTGATCTCATCGCCTTCGGCAAGCAGCAGCGCGCGCTCGATGGCCGATTCCAGTTGGCGCACATTGCCAGGCCAGGCGTAATTCATAATCAGGCTCTTCGCGTCGGCCGAAATTTTCATTGGGCGCGAGGGCGTCCCGTGTTTGGCCAGAAAATAGCCCATCAACACCTGGATGTCGTCGCGGCGGCTGCGCAGCGCGGGCACGCTGATCGGGATCACGTTCAGGCGGTAATAGAGGTCCTCACGGAAGCGCCCGTCCTTGACCATCGCTTCGAGGTCGCGGTTGGTGGCGCCCAGCACGCGCACGTCGACCTTGATCGGTCGCGTGCCGCCGACTCGCGTGACCTCTCTCTCCTGCAAGGCGCGCAGGAGTTTGGCCTGCATGCTCGGGCTGACTTCGCCTATCTCGTCCAGGAAGAGCGTGCCTTTGTCGGCTATCTCGAACAGTCCTTTCTTCTCGGCGTGCGCCCCGGTGAACGAGCCTTTCTCATGTCCGAAGAGTTCCGATTCGAGAAGGTTTTCGTTGATTGCAGCGCAGTTGACGGCCTGGAATCTTTCGCCGGCGCGCGGGCTGGCCTTGTGTATGGCGCGGGCGATGCGCTCTTTGCCGGTCCCCGATTCGCCGCGGATCAGCACCGTCGAATTGGACGGCGCGACTTTGACGATCATCTTCTTGACCCGCTCCATCGCCTCCGAAACGCCGATAATCTCTTGGTCCACGGCGCGCATCTGCGCCATCGCTTTCGAGACCGCCTCGAGCAGTTTCGTGCGGTCGACGGGTTTTTCGAGGTAATCGAACGCGCCCCCGCGCAGCGCCTCTTTCACGGTGTTGATCGAACCGTGAGCGGTCATCAGGATCACGGGGGTGGAGCTGTCAAGCTGCGACAGCTCGTTGAGCAGCTGAATCCCGTCCATCCCGGCCATCTTCAGGTCGGTCAATACCAGGTCGAAATTTTCGTTTTTGAACGCGCGCAGCGCCTCCTGCCCGGAGCTCGCGGTCTTTACTTCGTAAAGCGGGTCGCCCTGCTCGTCGCGTTCACCCGAGAGGATCAATTGGAGAATGTCGCGTTGATTTTTTTCATCATCAACGACGAGAATTTGTTTTGCAGACATAGTTTCCTCATCTGACGCGCGGTAGGTAGCGGGGAGCGGTAGCGACCTGGCGCCTCTTAAGTCGTACACTCCAAGGGCGCCAGGTCGCTACCGCTCCCTGTACCGTACCGCGCGCATTCTTCTTGCGGCAAGTACTATGGTTCGCGTAATAGTGTAACTGTAAACGTCGTGCCCCGGCCAAGGCCGCTTTCGACGTTGATCTTGCCGCCGTGTTCTTCGATGATCTTTTTGGTCAGCGGCAGGCCCAGCCCGATGCCGGTTTCTTTCGTCGAATAGTAAGGCTCGAAAATCTGGCCCAGGTCTTCCGGCATGATGCCGACGCCGGTGTCGGCGAATTTGATTTCGAGGAAGCCGTTGTCGGGCCGCAGCGAGATGTTCAGCGCGCCACCGCTCGGCATCGCCTGAATCGCGTTGATCATCAGGTTCGAGAAACATGTTTTGATCAACTCGGCGTCGCCTTGAAGTTTCGCGTCGCCGTGGCCGTCCTGTTCTATGTTTACCTCTACTCCCTGCTGTTCGGCCTGAGTGTTGACCAGGTTGCGGACCTCTTCGATCAAGGATCGCGCGTCGACCTCGCGCATTTTGAGTTTCGTCGGGCGCCCGTAGCCCAAAAAATCGGTGACCAGGCGGTTGAGCCTTGCCAGCTCGTCCTTGATAGTAGTCAGCATGTGAATGTACTGGGCGCGCGACGGCTCTTCCTTCGGCGCGAACGACGCGCGCAGGTGATCGATCGAGAGGTTGATGAAGTTGAGCGGATTGCGAATCTCGTGCGCGATGCCCGAAGCCAGCCGTCCGACGACGGCGGAACGTTCAGCCCTCTGCAACAGTTCTTCCAGATTGCGTTTGCTGCGGAGCCCTGAAAGCATTTCGTTGAATGTCTGCGACAGCGTCCTCATCTCCTTAGGCCCCGAAACCGGCGCGCCGAAGTCCAGATTGCCCTCCGCCACTTTTTCCGCAATCTGGCCGAGTTCCGTGATCGGGCGTGTAATGCGTTTGGTGAAGATCGCGATGGTCACGATCAGCAACAGCCCCAGAAAAGCAAAAGCTATAAGACGATCGCGCTCAGCCGATTCTTTGACCTGCTGCAGGCGCTTCATAGAGAGAACGATATAAATGTCACGCTTCGCGCTCTTTTGGACGCCGGTTTCATCGGCTTCCGGCGAGGTAGTGATGGAGAAGTGAAGCTTGCGAAATTGCTTGTCGCCGATTTGACCGACGTCGCCTCTCAAATCTCCCGTACTGATCGATTTGGCTTCGTCGGGAAACGCTTTTGCGAAGGGTTTCTCGATATCTTTCTTGTCCGTGCTGTCGAAAATCGTCCCTTCCTCATCGACAATAAAGATGTGACGGACAATACTTTCGGCATTGACGGCCAGACTGGTCTGATCTGGTTGGTTGACCAGGTCGTAAAGGTATTCCGCCTTAGATAAAGAGCGATAGACAAGGTCGGTCGCAAGTGGAATTTCCCGAATGTATTCATCTACCACGCGGGTCGTGCGCTCCTCCAGACGCTGGTTGTAGAAGGAGATCACGGCCATCGTCAAGGCGAGCATCAGGGCGATGAACGCCACCATCTGCGCCCGGAAGCTGGAAGACGATTTGAGAAAAGCGGAGAGCTTCATAACTTGGCGATCAGGCGTTTGGCCTTCTCCTGGACGTGGCTTTCGGCCTTGGTCGGCGACTGTTTCTGGATGATCTCCTGATACATTCGCCGAGCGTCTTCCTTGCGCCCTTTTTCCTCATAAGCCTGTCCGAGCGCCAACTTGATTTCCAGATTGTGGGGCGCGACGCTCACACCCTGCTCCAACCGCTGGATCGCCCTGTTCATATTGCCCCCGATGATTCGCGGCAACTGGCGATCCATTTCGCCCAACGCCAGGTAAGCCCCGCCGTCCTGATAACGGTCGTTTAACTTGAGAACCGTCTCCATCTCGGAGCGAATCTTGCCGACAGTGGCCAAAGCCTTGAACACGCCCTTCTGGTCGCTGTAACCGCCGTAATTTACTCCCAGCCAGAAATGGCCCTCGACCGCATTGGGCTCGGCGGCGACGGCCCGCTGGCCCGCGTTTATGCCCTTCTCGAAATACGACACTTTCTCCGATTTCGCAGCCTTGTCGCCGACAAAATAATAGACGCGGGCGGCGCGCCACAGCCATTGGTAATCATTGCCGTTCGCGGCTATCGCCCGTTCGATGACTCCCATCGATTGTTTGTCGCGCGCGGCGTCGTCGCCCAAGGTGAGCAGATTGTCGGCCTCCTGATACTGGTTCGTATTGGCCGGGGCCGCGTCGTTTTTGGTCTTCGGCTGCGCGAAGACGGGCGTAAGGAGGCAGCAGACGGTTAAAGTCAAAAATATCGCTATTTTCATCGGACAAAAACTAACAACACGTTTCGCGTTTCGCAAGCCGGAACCGCGGAACACGCGGAAATGACGGAACACGCGGAAATGACGGTAATCGTGAGACGCACCAGGTTGGTTTTCCGCGTGTTCCGTCATTTCCATGTGTTCCGCGTTCTCGGAATTTGCTAAATCTCAGCCTATCGTCAAAAATACCGTTTTCTTTCATAGCGAGGAAAGCGCGCATGAACAAGTTCTACGTTACAACACCGATATATTACGTCAATTCGCATCCGCATCTAGGCCACCTCTACACGACGCTGGTGGCCGATACGGTAGCGCGGTACAAGCGACAGCGCGGCTTCGAGACCTTCTTTCTGACCGGGACCGATGAGCACGGGTTGAACATCGAGCGAGCGGCGGAAAAGGGCGGTCTGCCGGTCAAACAGCACGTCGACAACTTCGTCAACGAGTTCAAGACCGCCTTCGCGCCTTACGGCATCGCCTACGACCACTGGATCCGCACAACGGATGATTACCACAAACGCGCCGTTCAGGAGCTTTGGCGGCGGGTGCGCGAGAACGGTTACATCTACAAGGGCAAATACGAGGGTCTGTATTGCGCCAACTGCAACGAATTTTACACCGAAAACGAGGCCAAAGCAGCCGACGACGGCCAACTTTACTGCCCGCAGCATGACCGCCCGCTGGATCGGGTGGCCGAAGAGAGTTATTTCTTCAAGCTCTCGGAATTTCAGGGCCGGTTGCTTGAACTCTATGAGAAGAACCCGACCTTCATTCGCCCCGAAACCAGGCGCAACGAGATGATCAGCTTTGTGCGCGGCGGGTTGAACGACCTTTCGGTCAGCAGAGTCTCGGTCAAGTGGGGGATCCCCGTGCCGGACGACCCAGACCACACAATGTACGTATGGTTCGACGCGCTGTCGAACTACATCACGGCGATCGGATTCGGCAACGAGCAGTTCGGCGGCCTGCAGCATTTCAAAAAATTCTGGCCCGTCGACCTGCACCTCGTCGGCAAAGACATCCTGCGTTTTCACACCGTCTACTGGCCCGCCTTCCTGATCGCCGCGGGGATCGAGCCGCCGAAGACGGTCTTCGCGCACGGCATGTGGCTTTCGGGCGGGCGCAAGATGTCGAAGACGCTCGGCAATGTGATTGACCTGGCCGTGCTGCAAAAATATTTCACGACGGACGCGGTGCGCTATTTCTGCCTGCGCGAAATGGTCTTCGGGCAGGACGGCGATTTCACCTACGAGACGCTCCTGGAGCGGGTCAACGCCGGGTTGGCGAACGGCCTGGGCAACCTGGCCAGCCGCACTTTGACGATGGTCGCGCGGTATTGCGACGGAGCCGTTCCCGCGCCGGGGAAAGCCGGGGCGGAATTGACTCGGAGGGCCGATGAGGTGCGCGAGTCCGTCACGCAGGCCGTCGCGCAATTCGAACGCGAATTCGAAGAGTACAATTTCAGCCGAGCGCTGGAAGCCGCGTGGTCGGCCATCGAGCGCGTGGATAAATTCATATCCGACGCCAAGCCCTGGGACCTGGCGAAGCAGGCCGACGGGCGAGGCCCGCTCGAACTCATTTTACATACGGCGGTCGAAACGCTGCGGCATCTGACCGTCCTGCTCGCCCCCGTTTTGCCCAACGCCACCCAGGAGATTTGGGAGCAGTCGGGCGAAGCGGGCAAAGTCTGCGAACTCGCGCCGAACACGCTGCGGTGGGGCCAATCCACGGGCAGGCGCGTCGGCGAAGTCAAACCGATCTTCCCAAAACTGGACAAAAAGAAAGTCATGGACGAAATCAAACAGGATGAAGCGGCCAGCCAGGTCGCGCGAACAGAAGAGGTCAAAGAACAACCCGTTCAAGCTCCGGCTCCGCCGCCGGCGCAAAACCTGAGCGAGCCGGCAGCCGCGCCGGCCTACATCACGATCGACGATTTTTCGAAAGTCGAATTGCGCGTGGGCCAGATTCTGACCGCCGAGCGCATACCGAAAGCCGACAAACTGCTGCGGTTCACGATTGACCTGGGCGAGGCAGAGCCGCGACAGATACTGGCCGGCATCGCGCAATATTACGAGCCGGAGAAACTGGTCGGGCGCAAAGTGATCGTTGTCGCCAACCTCGCGCCTAGAAAGATGCGCGGCCTTGAGTCGCAGGGAATGATCCTGGCGGCTTCGGTGGGCGAAGAAGGACGGCCAGTGTTGGCGGGATTTCTGGAAGACGTTCCGAATGGAGCGAAGTTGAAGTAGAGCTCAACAGGATTCAGATCTGGCTAAAAGTATCAAAGGCCTAGAGATGTTTGTTGATTCCCACGCTCATCTTGACGTTCCCAATTACGACGCCGATCGCGCGGAGGTGATCTCGCGCGCGCGCCAATCCGGCGTCGGGTTGATTCTGGAAATTTGCGGGAGCGACGTAGCAAAAGGCTCGCTCGAGGTCGGATTGAAACTGGCCGAGGAATATCCGTTCATTTACGCCGCAGTGGGCGTACACCCGCACGAGGCGCGCCTGTACGATGAAGCCCTCGAGCGGAAGCTGCTCGCGATGAGCGATCACGAAAAGGTGATCGGCTGGGGCGAAATCGGGCTGGATTACCATTACGACCACAGCCCTCGCGACGCGCAGCGCCGGGTCTTCAGCCGCCAGTTGCAATTGGCGCTCGAACGCCGTTTGCCGGCGATAATTCACACGCGGGAAGCCGAAGACGACACGATTCAAATCCTACGCGAAGATTGGGCGGATGCGGGAGGCGACGCCGTCGGCGGGATCATTCACTGCTTCACTGGGACTCAAAAGCTGGCTGACGCGGCTATAGAGCTGGGATTCCACATTTCATTTTCCGGCGTGTTGACGTTCAAAAACGCCGGGGGGTTGCGCGAAGTGGCGCGGTCAGTTCCGATGGAAAGATTGCTGGTCGAAACCGATTGCCCATATCTGGCGCCTTTGCCGCATCGCGGCAAACGCAACGAACCGGCCTTCGTGCTGGAAACCGCCGCAAAGCTCGCCGAATTGAAAAGCGTCGGCGTCGAGGAGATCGCGAGCGCAACTTGCGGCAATTTTAAACGCCTCTTCAATCTTTGTTAAAATCCTCCTTCATTGACAACGGGTTTAACGACAGGTTACAACTGTGCTCTAAATCGGCAGGGCCACAGGCGAGCGCGCCCAGGAAGACAAGCGTTTTACCGAAACGGGCAAGGAGAGGTCTATCTACTTTCTTTCGCCGCGGGTGAGTTTGTGAATTATGGCGCAGCAAAACACATTCGACATTGTTTCTGAAATTGATCACGCCGAGGTAGTCAACGCCGTCAATCAGGCTTTGAAGGAAGTCCATACAAGGTTCGATTTCAAAGGGAGCAAGAGCGATATCGAACTTGAAGGACAGGAGGCGATCGTTCTGACTTCTGACGACGAGTACAAGTTGAAGAGTCTCAACGACATATTGCAAACGAAACTGGTCAAGCGGAGCGTGCCTCTGAAGGGGTTGACTTACGGCCGTGTCGAATCGGCCCTGGGCGGGACGGTTCGCCAGCGGATCGCGCTGCAGCAGGGCATTCCGCAGGAGAAGGCCAAAGAGATCGTCAAGTTTATTAAAGACACGAAGCTCAAAGTGCAGTCTTCGATTCAGGGCGACGCCGTGCGCGTCGCGGGCCGCGACCGCGACACGCTGCAGGAGGTCATCGCGGCCCTGCGCGATCACGATTTCGGCATTGACATGCAGTTCACTAACTACAGGTCGAACTAGGACAGTGATGGCAAACATTCTTTCAGCGCCCGCCCCGCGCGAGATGCAAGCGACCGCCCAGGAAATCTTTCGCTTGATCCAGAGCGAAATAGACGCGGTGGAAGAGGAATTCGAGAAGCGTGCGCGCTCCAACATCCAGATCATCACGCGCATCGGTCAATATCTCTATCAAACCGGCGGCAAGCGCGTACGCCCGGCGCTCCTGATCCTTTCCGCGAAAATTTTCGCCGAGGATGTCGACGCGGCGGTCATCCAGATGGCCACGGTGATGGAGTTTCTGCACACCGCGACGCTGGTCCACGACGACGTGATCGACGGCGCCGAGATGCGGCGGGGATGTCAGGCCGTTTCGACAGAGTGGGGCAACGAGACCGCCGTGTTGATGGGGGACTGGCTCTATATGTCGGCCTTCGAGACCGCGCTGCAACAGCGTAATCTGGCCATCCTCGACGCGTTGACCGACGCGACCCGCAAGATGACCGAAGGGGAACTCGTTCAATTGGCGCTCATCGGGAATATGCGCATCACCGAAGAGCAGCACCTGGAGATCGTCACCCGCAAGACCGGCTACCTGTTCAGCGCGAGCTGCCGCGTCGGAGGGATACTGCGCGGCGCGAACGAAGAGGAGCGGCGCGCGCTCGCCGATTACGGGCTGTGTCTCGGCATAGCGTTTCAACTCGTAGACGACCTGCTCGATTTCACCTCGGACTCGATGAAGCTAGGCAAACCTGTTCTGAGCGATTTGCGCGAAGGTAAAGTCACGCTCCCTCTGATCCGTTTGTTGAGGAAGCAGCCGCAGTTCGCCTCCCTCGTGCGCGCCGCGATGGAGGAACCCGCCGGAGAGACGAGGTTGGCCAAACAGGTGCTGGCTTCGCTCGGCGAATATGGGGAACTGGACCACGCGCGCGAAGAGGCGTACGCTTACGCGACGCGCGCCCAGGAAGCGTTGACGATCTTTCCGGACAACCGTTATCGCCGCGCCTTGAGCGATATCGCCCAGTTCATAGTCGAACGCGACAGATAATTTGATTGGGGATGAAGAAAGGGAGTGGGGAGTGGGGAGTGGGGAGTGGGGAAGTAACTTCTTTGACCCTATTCCCCACTCCCCATTCCCTACTCCCTACTCCCCTTCTTCAATCCGCAATCCGCAATCCTATGATCGATAACACCACCCTGGCTTCGCTCCAACGGTCGCTCGCCGAATACCGCGAGGCTAAGCGGAAGACCAAAACCAGGCTCGCCGAGATCGAAGCCGAAGCCGAGATGCTGCGTTCGCAATTGGCCACAATCGACGCGATTATCGAACAGACCGAGACCGCTCTGCGCAAAGTCTTGTTCCCCACCGACTATCCTGATTCCCGGGACGATTCCCGGAACGACAATCGATCCGTCGCCTACGATATCGCGCCATACCGCCCCTCCGAAGTCGAGATCGAAGCGGAGGTCGCCAAGATCCAGAGGAATGAACAAACGAGCAATGTCCGTTTTAACGACTTTCGCATTCCGCAAGCCGCGACGGTCATTTTGCGCGAGGCCAATTCATCGCTTCACGTCAGCGAGATATATCGTCGTATGGCCGAAGGCGGCTTCGAATTTCGCGGCCAGCACCAGTTGATTACTCTCGCCGTCAGTCTGAGCCGCAGCAAACGTTTCCGCAAAGTCGCCCCGGGCACGTTCGAACTCAATCCTCAATACCAGGCTGGGCAGGTGGCGTGATAGTAAATCTTGGCCACGAATGAACGCGAATGAGCACGAATCCTTTTCCCGGCCTTGCCCCTTATGGTTTACGCTCCTTGCCAACATTCGTGAACATTCGTATTCATTCATGGCTAAGACTCTTTTCTTAAATGCGTATGATCCCTGCCACATCTCAGCACGAAATTGAAGTGAAACTCCGATTCGATAGCCTTGACGCGTTCGCGCGCGCCGGAATCGTTCTGGAGGTTGAAATCGCTCGCCATTTTGAAGACAACTGGCTGCTCGACTCCCCCGATTGTCATCTCGGAGAACGCGAAGCGGTCTTGCGCGTGCGTTCCGCCGCCGGCCGAGGCGCTATCACATACAAAGAAAGGGCGGACGGCGTGGCGGCGGCGTCGCGGTTTAAGAAGCGGATCGAGATCGAAACCGAGATCGACGACCCGGAGAGCGCCATAGCTGTCTTCGAGCGCCTCGGTTATCGCAAATGGTTTCGGTACCAGAAATTCCGGACTGTCTACCGCGCCAAGTTGCCCGACGGATCGGAATTACATGTCATGTTTGATGAAACGCCCCTCGGCCCGTTCGTCGAGCTTGAGGGCGAAGAGGACATTATCGCTCGGGCTGTTGAATTGCTCGGCGTGCCCCCCGGAGAATACGTCCTGGAGAGTTATCTTGCGATTCAGGCAGAGAATTGCCGGCGGCAGGGCATACCGCTTGGAGACATGATCTATGGCGATGGCGTCGATTGTCGTTTCTGAAAGGGGAACTGAAGAGAGGCACAAATGAAAGCAATGATTCTGGCCGCCGGGTTCGGAACGCGCCTGTGGCCGCTGACGGTCGGGCGAACCAAACCGGCGCTCCCTTTTCTCAACCGCCCCCTGATCGCCTACACGATCGAATACCTGAAGCGCCACGGCGTCGAGGATGTGATCATCAATCTGCATCACGAACCCGATTCGGTGCGCGAACAGATCGGCGACGGATCCGATTACGGAGTTCGGATCGATTACTCGGTCGAAGAGCCTGAAATACTGGGCACTTCCGGCGCGCTGGATCGCGTCCGCGATCGATTGGGCAAAGAGACCTTCCTCGTCATCAACGGCAAGATCATCACCGACATCTCGCTCGGCGCGGCCGTCGCGGCTCATCGCGACCGCCAGGCTCTAGCCACTCTGGTCCTCCTTCCTAACGACAAACGCGAACGTTTCAGCGAAGTGAAGATCACCGAGGATGGACGCGTCTCGGAATTTGCGGGCTTCCCTGAATCGGACAACCTGCAATCCGCCTCCCTGCAATTTGGCCGCAATCCGCAATCACCCCTGATGTTCACCGGAATACACGTCCTCGACCCCGGAATATTCGAATACATTCCGCGCGGAGTCTTTTCGGATTCCGTGCGCGATGTGTATCCGAAGGCGATGGCCGACGGCAAAACCGTCGCCGCGTATGTCGCCGCTGGCGCCAGTTCCTGGAGAGAGCTGAGCACTATTGAGCGGTATCTGACCATCAGCCTGGAATTTCTGCGCCGCGAGGGGCGGGACACAATTATGGATGAGGGCTGCGAGGTCGAGAGCGGGGCGACAGTCGAACGGTCGATATTGTGGAGGCGCGCTCGCGTCTGCGGCGGCGCGCGCCTGAACGAATGCGTCGTTGGCGATGACGTAATAATTCCTTCGGGCGCCGAATTCAGACGCGCCGCGATCGTCCGCCTCGACGCCACCTCATTAAATGACCGTCCGGAAAAGGCTTTACCGGCCGAGATAGTCGGCGACAACCTTGTAGTGAAATTCGGGTGATGGTACCATCCCGGCCACATTTCGAGGACCGAGAATCGGGAATCGAGAATCGAGAATCGCCTGACGCGCAATGACGCGATCTTCGATCCTCGACCATCGATCCTCAATCCTCCATCCTCCATTCTCCTTTTCGGAGGCCCCCCTGCCCCGATAAACCGAAACAGGCTATGACGATACAGAACATTCAACCAGGCTTGATGACAGGCCAGATGTCGGCAATGACAGGAGGGCTGAGCGAAAAACGCGTGATAAATTACGCGTCGCGCTATTTCGCCATCCCTCTCGAAGAGGTCAGATTTCAGGGGCTAACCCCCGACGCCTCGACACGCAAATACTACCGCGTCTTTTCTGGCGCGGGTCCTGGCGAGACATTCATCATCAGTCTTTACCCGGCGCCGTTCAATGCGCACGATAACTCTTTCGTTGACGTGTCGCGGTTATTCGAGCGCGCCGGCTTGCCGGCGCCGAGAATCATCGACGTCGCCGACACAGACGGAATTATTTTGCAGGAGGACCTGGGCGACACCAGCCTGGCGAAATGGTTGTGCGACGCTTCAGATTGCGGCGACGCGGAAGGCGCAGAGGCGATGATGCGGTGTGCGATCGAGTTGATTGCTCGAATACAAGCCACGACTCAAACCGCCTTCGAGATGAACTCCATCTCCAGCCGCCTTGCCTTCGACGAAGACAAGTTGTCGTGGGAGCTGAACTATTTCTTCGACCATTTCTTCGTCAGCCTGAAGCAGAGACAGTTTGAATCCGAAGAGGCTGAGGCGATCAAACTCGATCTGCAAGCCATCGCGGCCGAGCTGGCCGCGCGCCCTCGATCGCTGACCCACCGCGATTACCACGGGATGAATCTGATGGTCGACGCCAGTGGCGCGCTCAGGATCATCGATCATCAGGACGCGCGAATGGGGCCGGCGACTTACGACCTGGTTCCGCTGCTCGTCGAACGCCGGTTGCAACCCGCCGACGAAGCCTGGGTAGAAGGGCGCCGGAGGTTTTTCCTGAGCGCCCGCGCAAAACTCGGCTTGCCGGAGATAGATCCTGAAGAACTGCGATACGAATTTAACCTCATGACCGTGCAGAGGCAACTGAAAGCCATCGGCACGTTCTCTTACCAAACGGCCGTGGTCGGGCGCGGCGAGTTTTACGAAAAATACATCGGGCCTTCGATCGCGACCGTGTTGGACGCGATGGCGAAACCGGGAATGAAAGAGTATCCGGCGCTGCGCAGGGCGCTGGAGACCTCCTGAACGCTGGCGCTGCGCTGCGCCAAACTCGTGATTGGCCTGGGCAAACATGGATGATCGCGCAGTCAAGATCAGTAAATTTCTCAGCCTTGTGTTGAGGCATCAGCCCGAGAAGATCGGTCTCATGCTGGACCAGTCCGGCTGGGCGTCGACGCCGCAGTTGATCGAAGCGTCGCGCAGGATCGGGTTTGAATTCACGTTCGAAGAGCTTCAGAATGTCGTCGTCGGCAACGACAAGAAGCGATTTTCTCTCAGCGAGGACGGCCTCCGGATCAGGGCCAATCAAGGCCATTCGATCAAGGTCGAGTTGGGACACGCCCCCACGGCCCCGCCCGAAATTCTTTACCACGGAACCGCTGAAAGGTTTTTGGCTTCGATCAAACAACAAGGGCTGATTAAAGGTAAACGCCAACATGTTCACTTGTCGGCTGACGTTGATACGGCGACTAAAGTGGGACGGCGTCACGGCAAGCCGGTCGTGCTGAGAGTCGAAGCCGGTCGGATGCGTCAAGACGGTTTTATTTTTTACCTTTCGACGAATGGAGTGTGGCTGACTGATTGCGCGCCCGTTCAGTATCTGGTGTTTTTATGAAGCAAACATACATTTCCGAAATTTCTAAACATCTGGGCGAAGAAGTCACGATCAAAGGGTGGCTTTACAACAAACGTTCGAGCGGCAAACTGGGCTTCCTGGAGGTCCGCGACGGGTCGGGGATCATTCAAGGCGTGGTGTCGAAAAAAGACGTGAGCGACGAGACATGGGAGAACACGGAGAAGGTCACCCAGGAATCTTCAGTCATCGTCAGGGGCGCGCCGCGAGAGCATCCGAAAAAGCCCGGCGTGTACGAACTCGACATCAAGGACCTGCGGATACTTCAACTGGCGAGCGAGTACCCGATCACGCCGAAAGAGCACGGCGTCGAATTTCTGATGGATCACCGCCATCTGTGGCTGCGGTCGCGGCGTCAACACGCGATCCTGCTCGTGCGACACGAAATCGTCAGGGCAGTGCGCGATTTCTTCGACAACAACGGGTTTATTCTCTGCGACACGCCGATCTTCACCCCGGCGGCTTGTGAAGGCACGACGACGTTGTTCGAGACGTCCTACTTCGATGAAAAGGCATACCTGACGCAATCCGGGCAGCTTTACAATGAAGCGACTGCGGCGGCTTTCGGCAAAGTCTATTGCTTCGGCCCGACGTTCCGGGCCGAAAAGTCTAAAACCCGGCGCCACCTGACCGAATTCTGGATGGTCGAGCCAGAAGTCTCCTACGCCAAGCTGGATGACATAATGGTCCTGGCCGAAAACTTCATCAGCTTCATCGTCGGACGCGTCCTGGAGAATCGCAGAGAAGAACTGAAGCATCTCGAACGGGATGTGTCGAAACTCGAAAAGATCGCCCCGCCGTTCCCCCGCTTGCAATATGACGACGCGGTAAAAATGCTCCAGGAAGGCTACGCCAAAGGCGAGATTGAAAGCCGCTTCGAATGGGGAGGCGACCTCGGATCGCCGGATGAAACATATCTTTCCAATAAGTTCGACAGGCCGGTGATGGTTCATCGCTACCCGGCGGCGGTCAAGGCGTTTTATATGGAGCCTGATCAGGAACGGCCTGAATTGGCTCTATGCGTCGATGTGCTCGCGCCTGAAGGTTATGGCGAGATCATCGGTGGCGGAGAAAGGGCTTCATCATTAGAATTACTTTTGAACCGAATCCAGGAGCACGGATTGCCTGAACAGGCGTTTGACTGGTATTTGGATTTGCGAAAATACGGCAGCGTCCCGCACGCTGGCTTTGGCATGGGGATCGAGCGGTGTGTGACATGGTTGTGCGGGCTTGAACACGTGCGTGAAACGATTCCATTCCCCCGGATGATTTATAGGTTGAAGCCATGACATTGTTCATTTGTCATTGTTCAATTGTCATTTGTCATTGAAGAAGATCTTCTCCGGCAATGACAAATGACAATTGTAATATGAGCAATGAAAAATACTGCGGTTTCTCCCCCAGTCTCTGAAACTCGAAAGTGAGGATACTCTCCCCATGAATCGACGTGAAAAGGCTGCAAAACCGGATGCGGAGGAGACAGAAGGCGTCTGGACGCCGAAAGTCGCTCCTACTCCACGGAAAACGCCGCTGATCGCGACCTGGCTCAGCGAGTTTGAAGAAAAGATCGCGCGCGATTTTAATCGGCGCACGGGATTGGATTACAAACAGACCATAGACCTGATCATCGACGCCGCCGATCCGTTTCCAGGCATGCAGGTGCTCGACGTGCCGACCGGAACCGGGGTTATAGCGCGTCAGTTCGTGGGAAAGATCGGCGAAAAGGGCAGGATCACCGGCGGGGACATATCGCGCGAAAAACTCGAAAAAGCGCGGCTGGCGGCGCATTCGGCGAAAGTCTCCATGCGCATCGAGTGGCGGCAAATGATGGCCGAAAGACTGGCGTTCGGCGATTCCACCCTCGACCTGATAACATCGGTAATGGCTTTTCACCGCATGCAAGCGCCGAAGTTCCTCGATTCGGCTTATCGCGTGCTGAAGCCAGGCGGACGGCTGCTGATAGCCGATGAACTCGCGCCCAAGGCGGGATCGAGCCCGTTGAAGCTTAAGTTCCGTCGGCATTATTATCGCTATATCGCGCGTGATCCGGGCGAAGCTGAGGCGCATTTTTTTACGGCGGACGAGGTGATGGAGATGCTTAATGAGCGGAAATTCAAACAGATCGTGCTCAGAGCGCTTAGACAACGCAGCGAACATGATCGGATATTTACTTTGATCAAAGCGGTGAAATGAACGGGCAGCATCTCAAAAAGAAAGTGACGATCATCGGCGTGTTGATGGATCTGGGCGCTGATCGCCGCGGAGTGGACATGGGGCCGTCGGCGATTCGCGTGGCCGGCTTGAACGAGAGGTTGGCCGGATTGGGCTACGAAGTGACCGACGCGGGCAGCATAGTAGTGCGCAACCCGGAAATGATGCAGATCACCGACCGGAAGCTGAAATACTTGCCCGAGATCGCCGCAGCCTGCCAGACTTTAGCCCGTCAGGTTGAAGCCGCTCTCGAAGAAGGCGCAATCCCGATCATCCTCGGTGGAGACCATTCGATAGCGATAGGCAGCGTGTCGGGACTCGCAGCCTATTACCACAAGCACGAACACCGGGTCGGAGTCATCTGGTTCGATGCGCACGGCGACATGAACACGCCTGAAACTTCCCCTTCCGGCAACATTCACGGAATGCCCTTTGCCGCAATTCTCGGGCACGGCGCGCCGGATCTGACGCACATTGGCGGGTTCGCCCCGAAAGTCCATCCCGAAGATTGCGTGCTGATCGGCGCGCGCAGCGTCGATCCGGAAGAAGCCGTCGCGCTCAAAGCGTCCGGCATTCGCGTTATTACGATGCGGGAACTCGACGAGCGCGGAATGAGCGCGGTGATGGACGAGGCGATGTGGCTGGCCTCACGTCGTACATGCGGATTCCACGTTACGATGGATATGGATTTCGTCGATCCTGATTTCGCGCCCGGCGTGGGAACCCCAGTACCGGGCGGGCCGACTTATCGCGAGAGCCATCTGGCGATGGAGAAAATCGCCGATTCGGGCAAGATGCTTTCGTTCGAACTGACCGAGGTCAATCCCGTCCTGGACGTCTCGAACAAAACCGCCGAACTCGGCGTGCAACTGATCCTGTCGGCGTTCGGGAAAAAAATTATGTGACTTCCCAGATTATCGGGAGTGGGGAATGGGGAGTAGGGAGTGGGGAGTCGAGTAAGTAACTTCTTTGACTCACATTCCCCATTCCCCATTCCCCATTCCCCACTGCCCACTGCCCACTGCCCACTCCCTATTTTTCTGAGGAGCAATCTTTGTCGAAGAAACTCAAAGTCGGAGTAATCTTCGGCGGGCGTTCAGGCGAACATGAGGTTTCGCTGCGTTCCGCCGAATCGGTCATCAACGCCCTGGATCGGGGTAAATACGAAATCGTCCCGATCGCCATCACCGACCAGGGCAAATGGCTAGCTTCGAGCGAGGCAACGAACTTGCTGCCGAGCGCCGTCATCGAGAACGCCGATCAGCGCGTCGCCATCTTCGGCGATCCGACCGAGCGCGGGTTGGCCCGGTTCACCGAAGAGGCCGCGGACGGGAGGCGCGATCAGATTGACGTCATCTTTCCGGTCTTGCACGGCACTTACGGCGAAGACGGCACGATCCAGGGGTTGCTGGAAATGGCCGACGTGCCGTACGTCGGCTGCGGCGTGCTGGCTTCGGCCACGGGGATGGACAAGGTGGTGATGAAGCGGTTGTTCCGCGAAGCCGGTCTGCCGATAGTCGATTTCACCAGCTTTCTGCGCGCGCAATGGGAGACCGATCCGAAGAAGATCGAGGGACGGCTGCCGGATGAGATCGGATTCCCCTGTTTCGTCAAACCCGCCAATCTGGGATCGTCGGTCGGAATTTCAAAAGCCGTTGACGCGCAGAGTCTGAACGAAGCCATTGCGACGGCGGTGAAATACGACCGGAAAATCATCGTTGAAAAGGGCGTTGACGCGCGCGAGATCGAGGTCAGCGTTCTCGGCAACGACGAGCCGATAGCGAGCCTGCCCGGAGAGATCGTCCCGCAATCCGCCGAATTTTACGACTACAAGGCGAAATACATAGACGACAACGGCGCGCGCCTTGTCATACCGGCTGAGCTTGGCGCCGAGATGACCGCCGAGATTCAGCGACTCGCGATTCGCGCCTTCCAGGCGATTGACGGAGCGGGCCTTGCGCGGGTCGATTTCTTCCTCGAACGCGGGACGAACAAATTGATCGTCAACGAGATCAACACACTGCCCGGATTCACTTCGATCAGTATGTATCCGAAGTTGTGGGAGGCGAGCGGAATCGGTTACGGACAGTTGATCGACCGTTTGATCGAGTTGGCTTTCGAACGGCATCGAGAGAAGTCACGTAACGTGACGAGTTACGAATGATGTACGCCGCGACGGTCACGGCGGCCAGTCGGCCTTGAAGCCAATCAAGCTTCGAGGCGTCGGCCCTAAAAAAAGAAGAGGCGCATGTTTATGCGCCTCTTCTTTTTTTATGCCACCTGTCCTCTAGTTTTTAAGGGGTCGGGGCATTGAGAAGCACTACAACCAGAGTGAAGATCACGAGCGTTTCGATAAACGCCAGGCCCAGGATCAGGGCCAATTGGACACGGTTGTAGGCGCCAGGATTGCGCGCCATGCCTTCGCACGCCGCTGCCGCGACGCGCCCCTGACCGATGCCGCACAATCCCGCCGCTATACCCATGCCGATGATGGCGCCGAGAAGTCCGAGACCTTTGCCGAGACTGCTGCCCTCAGCCTGCTGCTGGGCTTGCGCGAAGGCCGGAACCGCAGTGAAGAGCGCAGCCATCAGGCCGAAGCCCAGGCGAACCAAATTGCGTTTCATAGATTCTCCTTTGAAAAGGGTTGATTTACCCGATGTTGATTGACAACGCGCCGGCGCAGAAGCGAATGAAAAGCCTTATGAAACTTCCCACGCCGGATTCATTGTCGTTTTTCCAAAGGATGCTCGATAGTCAGTCGGTTCGCCTGCGGCTTCGGGATGAATGCGACGCCAGGGTTTCATTACATATCCGGGGGGATTGCAAGCTCCACACTGCGTTTGCCGCTTTCGACCGATAGTGAAACCAGATTTGAACAGAGCTGACCTTTCGCATCCGGTGAAATAGCGTCCATATTGCGACGCTAAACTTAATGCGCAGCCGCCGTCTCGTGCCCGTGGGCGCCGTGGTCCTCCGAATGGCTCGAGACTTCGCCCAAATAAATCATCGAGAGCACGATGAAGATGAATGTCTGAAGCACGCTGGTCAGCAAAGCCAGCGGCATCAGCATCGCCGGCACGATCCATTGCATCAGCGACGAGATCACGCCGCTGACCTGCTCCTCCCCGTAAATGTTCCCGAACAGGCGCATACTCAGGCTCAGGATGCGCGCCAGGTTGCTTATGATCTCAATCGGAAACAGGAACAACATAATGGCGAGGCTCGGCACCGGACCTCCGAAATGTTTTATGTGTCCGAGCAGGCCGTTTTCGCGAATGCCGACGTAGTTGTAGTAAAGGAATGACGTGATTGCCAGCGCCAGCGTCACGTTGAAATTGGCCGTAGGCGCGACCATGTCGGGCAGCATTCCGGTAAGGTTGGAGAGCAGGATCAAGAGGCCGAAAGTCGCGACGACCGGAAAATGCTTCATCCCGCCAGGGCCGATCAGATCACTCAGCAGCCCGCGAATCGCCTCGACTCCGACCTCGAAGGTCTGCTGCTTGGTGTTCGGAGATTCTACCGAGAGCTTCCCACGCAGAATCGTCAAGACCACGACAGAGATCAGCACGACGAACAAAAACATCACGACGTGCGTCGGGATCGGCAGATAGCCGGCGTTAAGATATTCCTGGAACGTTTTGTTTTCGCCCGGCCAGTGCGGGCCGAAGATTTTCAGCGCCTTGTAGATTGGCGGCATGATCGCCTTTTGAATTTCGAAGACCGGTTCGCCGATCCAATGATTCAGCTTTTCGACAATGATCGGGACGTGCACGGCATGTTTTGCATCAGCGCCATGTTCGGCCGCCTGTTGTCCGTGCTCCTGCAGAAGGTTCAGTAAAAACATAAATGCGATCTACTCTTTCGATGAATTTTCCTGGGTGTTTTCGCCATCCCCGGAGAATTTGAATAACAAGCGTAATTGATAAACAGCTTCGATCATCACTCCGCCGGCGAAGGCCGCGAACCCGATCCCGATTCCCAGCGGGTGAAAATAGCCGGTCGAGAGCGCGATCACAATGGCGGCGGCGATGACCAAATAACGCAGGATGAATTTAGACGCGGCGCCGGACGGGACGCGTCCGCTATGAGTCATGGCAGCTTGGCCCAATATCGCCCGAACGCTGCCGCTCAACCATCGGATGTTCAAAAGGCACAACGCGCCACCGAGGGCCACTCCCAGAGACATTCGCCACCCAGCCAAAAACCACCCTGCAATCAGCGATACGCCGATCACGATATAGGTGTTGCGCTGAAACCGACGCTCGATCCCGCTGTCGTCAATTTGGCTCATCTGCGAAACAGGGATTTTAAACCGGCGCGGACGCGTCTGTCCAATCATTAGCGGGACCGAAAAAAAGTAGGGGAGATCAGGTAAGGCTCTGTAAAATCAGCGCATGCCTGAACCTCCGGAACCAAGCATCTATCAACTCAGAGCCGTCCTGCTCGGGATCAATCCGATCATCTTCCCCCTCGATGGATACTCCATCCATAGCCGATAGCCTTGGATGGAGAGGAAATCGAGACCGGATGTGAGTTGAAGGGCTTGGCCCTTCGACGAACATACGGTTGTTGCATCCGCGCCATCCGTCCCGTCGTATTATCAATTGCGCCTAAAGGCACTGCCTGCGGGCAGAGAACAGTTTCTAGGCGCTTTATCACATGGATTTGGGCATGAGAGCCGTAAGACTCTGCGGAGAACAATCAGGCGTGTGGAAGATGCCCACGTGGATTCTTCCAGTCTCCGCTCCCGTTTCTGCTGGGCCGCGATCAATAGTGATCTTGAGATTCGCCATCTGATCGTCAACCGGACTAAGGCTTAGCGAAGCTAAACGCAGCCCCGAAGCAGTCCGTTCCCGGAAGATATTTTCCGGGCGTGAATACGAAACTTGGAACTGCAAGCTCCATCTATAACGCGCTAGCGTTTAGATGGAGTAGTTGATCATAAAGATATGAAAAACTTCAGCATTCGATCTGAAAAACCACATCCGTAAACAGTTGAAGAGCGCGGCTCTGTAGATTTTCTGAGGAAGAATAGAATATGCCGATCGAATGGCCGTGGAAGCGATGGGCGCGTGAGCGACGCGAGAGCGAAGAGTCTCTCAAGTGGCTCAACGGCCAACAACGCGCGCTCGAGGCCGGTGAAGAGATCGAGCCTCCGTGGGTTTTATTTCCCAGCGAAGAACCGTGGTGGGGCGGCTGGCGTCAGGGATACGGCGAGGCCTGGCTTCTAAACGTATGGCTACCGTTCTGGTCAAAGCTGGGACGCGGCGAAAAGCCGGCTTATCTTGAGAAGTGGGGCGCTTCACCGGATTGGCGGTATTATGCCTTGGATCTGTGGGATCAGCCTTGAGGGAGAGCATAGCGGTCAAAACGGACAAGTACAGTCAACGCATCCTCGAAGCTCTGGAACTGCCGGACTTCGAAATCGATGTCTCTTCGGACTCCGGCGCCGACCAAAAGACAAACGACAAAGCTGTCGTCTGAAAATGAAGGAAGTCCATGAAATCAGAAGAAAAACTGATCGAGACCGCGGCTTCTGCGCCAGCCGCGGAGGAAGAACCGTATCCGCCAGCTGGCTATGCCTGGTATGTCGTCGGCGCGCTGACCTTCGTTTACATGTTCTCGTTCATTGACCGGCAGATACTGAACTTGCTGGTCGCTCCGATCCGCCGCGATCTGGGGATCACAGACACGCAGATGAGCTGGCTGATGGGGCCGGCCTTCGCGTTCTCCTACATCCTCTTCGGAATCGCCTTCGGACGCCTGACCGATTCACGCAGCCGGCGGACGATCATCGCGGCGGGCTTCGCGATCTGGAGCCTGTTTACGGCGGGCTGCGGTCTGGCGAGGACCTATTTGCAGATGCTGCTGCTGCGCGTCGGTGTGGGAATCGGCGAGGCGTCGCTTTCGCCGGCGGCCTATTCGCTGATCACCGATTATTTCCCGCCGAAGCGGCGCGCGACCGCAATAAGCGTTTACGGGATGGGCATCTACATCGGCAGCGGCCTTGCGTTCATTGTCGGCGGAATGGTGGCGAAGGTGGCGGCGGCGCAGGAGATGTGGCAATTGCCGCTCGCCGGCCCGACACGTCCCTGGCAGGTCGTGTTTTTCATCGTCGGAATGCCAGGCTTGCTGTTTGCGTTGCTGATGTACACGGTGCGCGAGCCGCTGCGACGTGACGCGAAAATGGTCAAAGCCGCTGATGGGGCGCGTCGCATCGCGCAGGTCCCGATCGGTGAAGTTCTGGCGTATTTGGACAAGAACAAACTGACTTTCATCTGCCACAACGTGGGCTTCGCGCTGCTCTCCTTCTCCAGCTACGGTTCGAGCGCCTGGATCCCCACCTTCCTCCAACGCAATCACGGCTGGAGCATCGGCAAGTCAGGATTGGTATACGGATTGATCGTCGCGACCTGTGGCACGCTCGGCATTGCGCTGGGGGGACGGTTTGCGGATTGGATGAGCGAACGCGGGCAGCGCGACGCGGCGATGCGCGTCGGATTGATCGTCTCACTGGTCTGGATTCCCACTGGGGTTCTCTATCCCTTAGTCTCCGACGCGAATCTCGCCGCCATCCTGATTGCGCCGACGGTCTTTCTCGCCTGCGCGCCTTTCGGCGTATCAGCCGCCGCAATCCAGCAGATGGTACCCAACAACATGCGTGGTCAGGCTTCGGCGATCTACCTTTTCGTTATCAACTTCATCGGCCTTGGGATCGGGCCATCGGCGGTCGCCATCTTCACCGACTATGTCTTTCGCGGCGACGAGTCGGTCAGGTACTCGCTGCTGATCGTCGCCACGGCCGCGCATCTAATCGCCGCCGCGTTGCTGTGGATCGGCCTCAAACCATACCGGCGCAGTCTGGATTACCTGAAGGAGTGGACTGAGGCTCACACTTGATAGAGTGTCATTGGTTATTGGACATTGGACATTGGACATTGGACATTGGACATTGGTCATTGGCGAAGATCACTTCAAGGGCCTGTCCTCTTCAACGACAAATGACGAATGATCAATGACGAATGATTAACGACAAATGGCGAATGACGAATGACAAACGACAAACGACAAATGACGAATAATAGTGCGCCTTCCGGCCCGCTCGCCGGCGTCAAGGTAATTGATTTCTGCAGTTTCATCAACGGCGCTTACAGCGCGGCGCTGATGGGCGATCTCGGCGCCGAAGTGATCAAGATCGAGCCGCTGACCGGCGATCTGGCGCGCGCCTGGGGGCCGTTCTTCAAGGGCGAGAGCCAGTTCTATCAGGCGTGGAACCGCAACAAGCGCGGGATGGCTCTGGACCTGACCACGGCGGCGGCGCGCGAGATCGTCCATGAACTCGTTCGACAATCCGACGTCGTGATCGAAAACTTCCGCGCGGGCGTGACTGAAAAACTGGGCATTGATTACGCCACGCTGCGCGAAATCAACCCGCGACTGATCTACTGCTCTTCCACCGCCTTCGGGTCGAAAGGGCCTTACCGCGACCGGCCCGGTTACGATCCGGTGCTGCAATCGCTGGGCGGACTGGTCCGCGACAACGTCAGGTTCAGCGGGAAGGAGGCGCTGGGAGTCGTTGCGGTCGCCGACTATCAGGCCTCGATGCTGGTCGTGATGGCGGCGGGCGCGGCGCTCTACCATCGCGAGCGGACGGGCGAAGGGCAGATGATCGAGACTTCCTTGCTGCAGGGCGTCATGTCGGCGCACGCCCATTATTACGTCGAAGCGTTGGAGTGCGAGGTTGAAGGCGCGCCCGGCATCTATCCGTACCGGCTCTTCGAAACCAGCGACGACCTGATCTTCATCGCAGCCGGAACTGACAAATTCTGGCGGATGCTGTGCGAAGAGCTTGGCGTTGCCGAATTGGGAACCGATCCGCGCTACGACACAAACGGCAAACGGGCCGGCCGCCGCGAAGAGTTGACCGAGGCTTTACAACCGATCTTCAAAAAGAGGACGAGCGCGGAATGGGAAACTTCGCTGGTCGCCAAAGGCGTCCCCTGCGCCTCGGTCAAAAACTACATGGAATTTTTCGCCGACCCTCAGGTCACGGCCATGGAAATGAATCCGGTCGTTGACCACGCGCTGATCGGGCGGGTCCGCCTGATCGGCGTGCCGGTCAATTTCGAAAAGACGCCGGGAGGTATTCGAAGCGCCGCGCCGACGCTGGGCGAGCATACCGAAGAGATTCTGCGCGAGCTTAGATACGACGAGGAACGCATTGCGAAGCTGCGGCAGGAGCGCGTAATCATTCCGCTATAAAGGCCGTGTATCAAAAATGATGATGGCCTGCTGGAACGGCGCAGGCATCCGAGACATCGAGCGCGTCTTGTTCTTGAGTACTAACACGAACCTCAAGGCCTTGCGAGAGGCGGCCAAGAGAGCAGACAAGCCCACGTATCTACGGCGCGTGCGCGACCTGGAAATGGATGAGTTCTGGTCAGAGTTGATAGATGCTTGGTTCCGGAGGTTCAGGCATGCGCTGATTTTACAGAGCCTTACCTGCTCTCCTCCACTTTTTTTCGGTCTCCTACGACTCCCATAAGGCCAATAAGCCCCATTTACGATCGTTCGCCGTATTTGCTGAAATAGCCGAGCTGCCGCCGGTAGCAACGATGATTCTCCATGTCAAAAGCGACGCAGGAATCGATCGGGCGCGAATAGATGTGAATGGTGACCGAGCGCTCGGTGTCGGCGCTGAGATTGTAGAGTCGATGAATTGTCTGGAGCTTATCCGCCGTCACCACCGGGCCGCCGGCCGAGGCCTCGACCTCGCGGATCACTTCGAGCTTCGTGCGCTCCGACCCCGCGACGCAATCGATCCCGACCACGTTCTGGTATTCGGGGTGGTCACATCCGAGCCATTTGTAATCGACGACGGCTAGATTGCCGCGCTGCGTGATCATCCAGCAGAGCTGGCCGTTGTGAGTGTGAACGGAGGTCTTTTGACCGGGCTCCCAGCAGATGGTCATCACTTCAAAAAGGTCGTCGCGGTATATCAGATTGCGCGTGTAAAACGCGTCGTCGAAAAAAACGTAGGGGGCGAGGGACGAATCTGTGATCCTCACGCTCGAACAGAGTTCCAGAACGCAGTCTCGCGTGATCAGGCTTCGCTCGAAAGAGCGGAGCCTGACAATGAAGTCGTCGATGCTTATCAAATGTTTGCCTGTCATATAGCTTTACCCTCCGACGTGGACCGCCGGACGCCGCGAAGGATCGTGCTCGGCCTGGCGCAAGATTTCGTGCGTCACCGGCGCGGTGTCTCCCTCGCCGAAAAATATGAATTTCAAAACGTACCAAATCGGATTCCCCTCCGTCCACCCGAAATAGACATGCGGGATTTGCCCCGTGGCGTCGCGCGCGTGGAGCAGGAACGCGGCGATCGCGTTCGGCACGGCCGGGCTTCGCGTCCTCAGCACTTTATAACCGCCCACCTGCACCCCGCGCACTCTGAGAACGCCCGAAAACTCCGAGACGTCGCCGGGCCTCACCTCGAAAAACAGCACGGGCTCGCCGGCCGGGATGTGGTTGTTCCAACGCTCCTGTTTCTCCTTGAGCCGGTACTCGTCCACGTCGCCGCGGTCGGGGCGGTTGGCGATGATCCGGATCGTGCCCTTCCCAGCCTCTTCAATGAACTGGCGCGCCGCGTCGTTCATCTCTATCCTCTCGACCCGCAACTCGGTC
>DATEMG010000533.1:0-3672 GCA_035275805.1 Blastocatellia bacterium | reverse complement strand
GCGGCGCCGTAAATCGTCCCCGTCATCGGCCAGTCGGACGGCCAGTTGTGTTTGATGAAGAGCGGGTCGCCGGTAATGGCGAGCGCGGCCAGCCACCACGCGAACGCCCCAGTCGCAAGGAGAAGAAGAGAGACGAGGAGCCGGGGCGACAGGGAGACTGGGCGAAGGAGCGATGATGAAATTGGGGCGCAAGGGCCTGGATTTTTCTTTTCGCCCAGTCTCCCAGTCGCCCAGTCGCCCAATCGCTCCGTCTCTCCGTCAATACCCAAACTCCCCACAGCATGCCGAGGAAGAATCCTTCGGGCCGCGCCAGGATCATCAGCGAAGCCACGATCATTCCCTCCTTGAGGCGTCCTCGATGATGCAGTCGCAGCGCGACGACGTAGACCAGCGCGAAGATCGGCTCGGTCATATTGTCCGCGCAGAAAAGGAAGAAGGACGGCTGCAACCAGACGAGCGCAATCGCTAGCGGCGCTCGGTCGATCCTTAAATCCTCGGCCAGCCGCCAGGTCTGATATGAGATCGCCAGACAGATCAAGACCGTCAACGTCCGCGCGGCGCGGTACCCGATCAAAGCCGGAAAGGCGTAGACGGAAGTGTAGAGTGGGCGCGACCAGACTCCGACGAACAATTCATGATGATCCCACGCCTGGCGCGCGAATAGATAATGTTGCCCGCCGTCCTGCTGGCAACTGTCGTCGAACAAAAACAACATCGCCACGCCTGCGGCGGCGCAAACGGTCAACCAGAAAAACGCTTGGCGGGGTTTGGCCCTGAATCGCGAGGCGTGAACCTTCATCACGCCCCGAATGGTAACACAATATAATCGAAGGTCGAGGATAGAGGATAGAGGATAGAGGATCGAAGATGGAGGATAGAATGACCTCAGATATTGCAATTTTCTATCCTCTATCCTCGACCTTCGATCCTCAACTGTTCCGGCGCGGCGTTTCACATATCGGCGCGCTGTGGTACATTCCCGCCGATACGAAATCACAAAACATTCTAAGCCAGACGGAGAAGCGTTCATGCCAAAGTGCGTTTTGAAGTGTTTCGTTCTGTTAACGTTTATTTTTGCCGCCGCTCGCGCGCAGGCGCCCGCGCCCGAATCGAAACAGGTGGAAATCTTCGGCCAGAAGATTCACTACCTCGAAGCCGGCGCGGCGTCGAACCCGACGGTGATCCTGCTGCACGGACTCGGCGGCGACATGTCCAATTGGGCGATGACGATCCCCGCGCTCAGCGGCAAATACCGCGTCTACGCCCTCGACCAGGTAGGCTTCGGCAAATCGGACAAGCCTATTGTGAACTACCGCGTGGCGATGCTGGTCGAATTCCTGGACGTCTTCTGCAAGAAGTTGGGTGTACAGAAAGCCACGCTTGTGGGCAATTCGCTGGGGGGCTGGACTGCCGCAGCCTTCACCATCGCGCATCCCGAAAAAGTGGACAAACTGGTTCTCGTAGACGCCGCTGGTTACACGCCGAAGCGGTGGGGAGGGCCGGACATGACCAAAGAGGCTTTGGCCGCGCTCAACCCCTCAACGACTGAAGACCTGAAACGGTTATTCAGCCTGATCTTCTACAACAAGGCAATGCTGAACGACCAGATCGTTGAGGCGCAACTGGCCAACAAGTTCAAACGTGGCGACGGATACACAATAAATTCGTTCATCGAATCGATCGTGCGCGGCGAAGATTTTCTCGACGGCAAGACCAAGGCGATCAAGGCCCCGACGCTCGCGCTCTGGGGCAAAGACGACGGATTGACGCCGCTCGGACTTGGCAAAGCCTTCGTCGAAGACATTCCAGGCGCTCAACTGGTGGTGATTGATAATTGCGGGCACGTGCCCCAGATGGAGAAGGCTGCGGAATTTAATGCGGCGTTGTTGAAATTTTTGGGAGGCGCTCAAACGGCGCAAGCGCCGAAGTAAAATCAGACAATTGTGATCCTGGCTCAGGAACAGAATGATTGTCATGTTATTTACGGCCCAGGCCCTGCTGATTCTAATGTTCGCCGGGTTCGCCGGATCGGGCGAGCCGAAGCGCGGGGACTTCGGGGCCGAAACCGTTAAAGTCGGCGATGCTACGCGGGAGTACCGGCTGGTTGTGCCGAAGACGGTGGATTTGGCGAAGCCGGCGCCGTTAGTTGTCGCCTTCCACGGAATATTGATTGACAGCAAGGACGTGATGCCGCAGTACACGAAGTTGAACGAGACGGCGGAAAAACACGGATTCATCATCGCCTATCCCAACGCGATCAGGAAGAGCTGGGGCATCGCTCCGGAGAAGGTGAAGAACGATCTGGCTTTCTTCGACGCCCTGCTCAGGAAGCTGGCTGCGACTTACAAGATCAATCAGGACCGCGTCTACGTCGTCGGTATGTCGAACGGCGGATACTTCGCGCACCTCGTCGGGAGGGAGCGATCGAAGATAGTGGCGGCGGTGGCGTCGCATTCCGGGCCGCTCGGGTTGCAAACGCTGTTAGGCGTGAACGCCGAGCGTAAGTTTCCGGCGCTTATCATTCACGGGCGCCTGGACAGGGTATTTCCGGTAGTCATTGCGCGCGAGAACCGGGACAAATACACAAGAGAAGGGCACGAAGTTAAATACGTCGAGCTGAAAAATGTAGGCCACATGTGGGGGACGAAGGCTGACATCAATGAAACCATTTGGAAGTTCTTTGAAGACCACCCACTGGAGAAGAAGTATGAACCGTCAGGCAGAGACCAACATTGATCTGCACAATCTGAACGTCCGAATGTTCCGCAATCTGCCGCCCGAATACCTGCAAGCGCTCGGCGGCCTCCTCTCTCGCAAAACCTTTCCTGCGGGAGTGACATTGATGACGGCGGAGCAGGTTGGCGAGGCCGTCTATTTCATCATGAGCGGCACAGTCAAGGTCCACGTCGAGCAGGAAGACGGCAGCGACGTGATTATGGCGATTCTGGGGCCAGGCGAGATCGTCGGTGAGATGAGCGTCCTCGGTCAGACGATCCGTTCCGCCAGCGTCGTCACGATCGAAAGCTGCGTGATGCTCTGGATGGATTGCGCGGCGTTCCAGAGCTGTCTGCTGAAATCGCCCCAACTGGCCTACAACCTGGCCTGCACCTTGGCCGAGAGGCTGCGCCACGCCAACGAGAAGATCGAAACGCTCGCCACGCAGTCGGTCGAGAGCCGCGTCGCGCGCCAACTGGTCTCCTTCGCCGAGCAATACGGCCGGCCGCAGCCGGACGGCGGCGTTCACCTAAGCATCCGCCTTACACAGGGCGACATCGCCTCGCTCATCGGCGCCTCGCGCGAACACATCAATCGCGTGATGGTTTCATACAAGGAGCGAGACTACCTCTCCATCGACTCCAACTACCACATCACCATTCACAACCTTCAGGCGCTGGCTAAACGCTGCTGAAGCCATTTACGCTTGATCGAAACTCGAAGCATGGGGCGCCGCGCCTTCATCCGGCGTCACATCCTCGATGTGACCATTATCACAACGCTCTTGTGACTGTTCTCGTATCGGCCCGGCGGTGGTTGCGGTTAAAGTGCGCGCGTGATGACGGAGAGTAAATGGCGCAAGAATATTAGGGGCTATTCTTCGACTGGAATCCATTTACGCTTCGGCCACTCGGCGTCCGGACAGCTCGCGGGCGCGGAGTGGGTGTTTCAAACTCA
>DATEMG010000532.1:0-11134 GCA_035275805.1 Blastocatellia bacterium | reverse complement strand
CATCCTTGCCTGCTGGCTTCCGGCAATAGTCGACTGGCCGATCCAAGCAGGCAAGGATGCCTGCGCTCCCAGGGATTTTCCTGAGGAGGAGGCGGCGGTGTGAGAAGCCTGCGCCATGCAAAACTGGACGCATGGCTGATCGTAAAATTCATCCCAGCAAAGCCTGATTCTCCTGATCTATCCACGCGTGCAATTTGTCATGTGAGATTTGATATTCGACGTCGCCAGCCATCCCCCAAAACTGACTGGGCATTATGTGATCTGCCCTGCCGGCAATGACCAATCTCAAATCTCACATGACAAATGGAGAATTTTCTTTATCTTGCGCCAGTCATTGGGGCCGAGCCACTTCGGCCAGGGTTTTGACGCGCTTATGCCATTCGAGCGGCGGTTGGCCGCGCAGTTGTGGCAGCTCGATCGCGGCGATCACCAACTGCCTGACGCTTGGCAGAATAGCGAATTCGACAGCCGAGGGTTTCGGCTTCGCCGCCTGTTGAAGTATCGCCATCTTGACTTCACCCCACTGGCCGTCCGGGGTTTTCGATTCGACCAGACAGGCGAGAGCCTCCAACCCGGCCTGAGCGAGATCGGACAACTCCGCGGCCAGAGGCTCAACATCGCGCAGTCCTGAGCGCCGGGTTATCGCTTCAATCGCGGGCCGCGCGTCGCGCCATTTGGCGAGCGCCCGTTCCATCTCTTCTCGATTGGTCTGAAAGCGCGGCGCGTCGGCCAGGAAGCCGGCGACCAGCGCGGCGAATTGGCGCGACGCCTCGCTATCTGGCCTCGCCGCGTCCACGAAGCCTGTCAGCGGCGAGAGCATAGTCGTCGGACGCTGTTTGCCGCGGTTGTATTGCTTGACCGGCTCGACCACCGAAACCAGCGTCTCCAAAGGTCCGATCTCTTTGCCGCCGGCCATGCGACGCAGCAGCGAGCGATAATTTTTTTCGTGCGTCAGTCCAAGCTCTTCGAGCCGCACGCTCGTGACCGCCAGCCGCCGGTACATGTCGTCGACGTCGGCGACCGAGCCCGGCGACCAGAATCGCTCGGCTATAGCCGCCGTGCGCGGCCAGATGCGCGAATCGATAGTTTCCGGGCTGACGTATTCGCTCCACATCGTGGCCTCGCCGCCCAGGATGCGCGCCTCTTCCTGCCTGCTCAGGTTTTTGTCCGCCGCGACCGGGTCGACGCGGTAGTGATTCGACGCCGGGTAGCTCAGGTCGATGTAGTAGCCCGCCGAAAGGAGGCCGATGAAGCCTTTCTTCACGGCCTCGGCCAGCGACTCTGGCCCGCGCCATGAATGGATCACGACCTCTCTGGGCAGGTCGTCGGCCATGATCTCTTCCCAGCCCATCGCCTTCTTATTGTGTTTCTGAAGAATGCGCGCGAGCCGCTTTGTGAAATAGGCTTGCAGCGAGTGATTGTTCTTTATCGAGCGCTCCTTCATGAACGCCTGGATTTGCGGGTTGCGATCCCACTGTTTGCCTTCGTTCTCGTCGCCGCCGATGTGAATGTACTCGTCGGGGAAGAGCGCCGCCATCTCGCCGAAGAAAGCGTCCAGAAATTGGTAGACCTCTTCGCGAGTCGGATCGAGCGTCGGATCGAAGATGCCCGGCTGGCGTTCGATCTGATATGGACCCGGGGCGCTGGCCAATTCCGGGTAACCGACCACCCAGCTCGTCGCATGGCCGGGCAGGTCGAATTCCGGCACGACGCGAATCCCTCGTTCGGCGGCGTAGGCGATGATTTCGCGCGCCTGATCCTGCGTGTAGAAGAGTCCATCTGAACCCTTCCCGGTCAGCTTCGGGTATTTTTTGCTCTCGATGCGGAAGCCCTGGTCGTCGGTCAGGTGCCAGTGAAAGACGTTGAGCTTGACCGCAGCCATCCCGTCCAGATTCCGCTTGATGACTTCGAGAGGCTGAAAGTGGCGGCTGGAATCGAAGAGCAGTCCGCGCCAGCGGAAGCGCGGCTTGTCCTCGACCTTCACCGAGGGGATGTAGTGTCCGTCGCGGTCGCTTTCGACCAATTGCAGCAAAGTCTCCAGCCCACGCAGCGCGCCGACAACGGTCTGCGCTTTCAACGCCGCCCGCCCGCTCGTGACTTCCAGCGAGTAAGACTCGTCTTCGTCGAGCGACGGGACGGACCTGCCGGCCTCGCGGCATTCGATCACGAGCGTCGAGCCGGCGGCGTCAGTCGCAAGGCCGCGCCTCAACTCCATCCCGATATGCCCTTCCAAACGCCGCATAGCGCGGTCGATGCCCGCTTCCATGCGCCGGTCATTGTGGCCGCTGACGGCCACCGAAAACGACGCCCCTACTGTCAGCTTCCCGGATTGAAAGTGTACCTCGGCGGGCGTCGGCATCAGGTTATGACGACGCTCCTGCGCGTCGGCTCTTGACGCCGGCCAGGTGGTTAAGATCAAAATGGAAAACGCGTGAAATAGAGTCTTCATAATTCAAACAAAGCCAGACTGAAAAGTTGTTGGTTTATCCAGGAGTCCAGGGCTCTTCACTGTTTGCCTAAAACTTAATGTTCGGTCGGCCGCCAATAAATTTTTTCCTTCGTGGCTTGATTAGGCGACGGTTTGAAGGAAATATAGAGTGGCAGGACATAGTTTCAAGTTTTAGGTTCAGGAAATACTTCCCTGACCGAAATACATTTATTTTCTACTCTTTCGGTTATGCGCCGCCAAGTCCGTTTTCTGTTACTTAACATGTTGACTTAACACTTAACATCCCAAAAATCGGCGCTCTAATTTCGTGCGACGCGAAACCTCTCTTCGTTTTTGTAAGAAGACCATGGGGTCTAGGCTTCCGGGAGCGCAGGCATCCTTGCCTTCGGGCTTCCGGTAAAGGCAGACTGACCGAAGAATGCAGGCAAGGATGCCCGCGCTCCCAGGGATTTTCCGAAGGAGGCTCTATGGAGCATAGATTTATTTCTGAACATCAGACCTCGCCAGAGATTAGCGTTCCCGTCTCTCCTGAGGAAATCAGGCGGGCGCTGGATAGAATACTGAACAGCAGGCATTTTTCCCAGGCGCCAAAGAAGCGGAAGTTCGTGCAATTGATCTGCGATTATCACCTGGCGGGCAGAGCCAAGGAGATTAACGAGCATCTGATCGGTCTTGAAGTGTATGAGCGCAACGATCGCTATAGCCCTGCTGAGGACCCGGTCGTCCGCGTCGCCGCCCACGACGTCCGCAAAAGGCTGGAGCAATATTATCTGCACGAGGGCAGGAACGATGAAGTTCGCCTGGAGATTCCGATAGGGAGTTATGAGCCTGTCTTCAAACTTGCCTCTGACATCTCGGCTGAGATCGAAACGCACCCGGCGGGCGCGCACGCGCTCGCCGCGATTCAGGATCGAAGTCCGCAGCGCGCGCAATTGGAGAACGAAGGCCGGAGAGAACGATTGACATGGGCGATCGGCGCGGTGGCCGCTGTCGTTATAGTAGTCCTGGCTTTCTACATCTGGCGGAAGAATCTAGCGCCGAGTTTAGCGGTGGAGCAGGATGTCTACGACACGGTCTGGGGGCCGTTCTTCAAGAGCCAGGACCCGACCATTCAGGTGTTGAGCAATCCGCCCGTCTATGTCCTGGTCAATAAGGCTGACCCTGATGTTCTGCGCAAAAACTCTATTGATTTGTCCAAAGAGGGATCTAAGGAGCTGTTCAACCTGCTCAAGCAGACCGGACAGAACGAGCCGGAATACCTCGCCCCGCCAAAACTTTATCTGTCGCCGGTCTCTTATACCGGTATCGGCGAAGCGATCGGCGCGCACCTCATTACAAGTGTTTTTCGCAGTCGCAACCTGGGAATCAGCTTGAAACAGAGCCGAAATCTTACGGGTGAAGACCTAAAGGATCGCAATCTGATCATGTTGGGCGGAAGGTGGTCCAACGCATGGGCAGGGAAGATGTCCGTAAAAGAGGACTTCTATTTCACCTCGCAAATATCGATTGCCAACCGTGAGCCGAAGCCCGGAGAAGAGTCGGAGTACCGGACGAAATTCGACGAGCCGACCGGGCAGATTGTGGAGGATTATGCTTTGATCACCGTCAAGCCTTCGGCTCAGAGCAAAAACACCATCATGGCTCTTGAAGGTCTTCGAGGCGTGGGCACGGGCGCGGCCGCCGAGATGATAACCAACAAAATCCATCTCGCAGAGATCAATCAGCGCCTGCTACGTTTGGCGGGGACTAACGGACTTCCTCATTACTACCAGATATTGCTGAAAGCCGAGGTTGAGAACAACGTCGCGACGAAACTCACTCTGCTGGCCGTTCACACGATTGAGGATTGAATACCTAGGAATGCGGAATGCGGAATTCACCACACAGTCCGCCAATCGAAACGCGTAATCGTCAGTATCAAACTGAATTCCGCATTCCGCATTCCGCATTCCGCATTCGGACTACTGTCTCAACGTGGAAAGTTTGCGGGAACATGTCGAGAGCGGTGATTGAATTAATCTTGTAGCCGTAATCAATCAACGATCGCAGGTCGCGCGCCAGCGTCGCCGGGTCGCACGAGACATAAGTCACTGCGGGCGGCGCCATCGCCGCCAACCGTTCGATGACCTGAACTCCCGCGCCCGCGCGAGGCGGATCGAGCAACACGAAGTCGGGGCGGGGCGCTTCAGCCGATTTGTATTTCAGCCATGCTTCGACCGAGATCGGTTCGTAACGCACATTGTTCAATCCGTTGAGCTTCACGTTTTCGAAGCCGTGATTGGCCGCCGTCTTGTTCCCCTCGACCGCGCATACCTGCTTAAAGGTTTTCGCCAACTGCAACGAGAAGAGGCCGACCCCGGCGTAAAGATCAACTGCGAATTCTCCTGCGGCGTCCCCGACGGCCTCGTTGATCAACTCTTCGACCAGGAGGCGATTGCCCTGGAAGAACGACCGCACGCCGAAGCCGTAATTGATCCCGGCGATGCGCTGGTGCGCCGTGCCCATCGAATCGAATTCGGCGGCGCGCCCGTCTTCACCGTTGGCCGGAGTGACGATCGCCTCGTCGTCGCCGACCGTCAGGTAGACGCGCGTCGCGTCGTTGGGAATGAGTGAACTTTCGGCGTGGAGCCGCTGCAATTCGCGGTTGGCGGCGGGCGACAGGATCGGGCAGCTTTCGATCTCACAGACCTCGTGCGACCCCGCGCGGAAGTAACCGATGCGCGCGCTCCCGTCTTCGTCGCGCGCGACTTTTATTTCGGCGCGCGAGCGGTAGCCAAATTCGGGGCCTGAGCGCATGCCGATCTCAGCGTCCCATTCGATGCCGCCGATGCGCCGCAGGGACTCGCGCACGAAAGAGACCTTCGCTTCGAGCTGCGCGGGATAATCGAGGTGTTGCAATTGGCAGCCTCCGCAGGAGCCGAAGTACTGGCAAGGCGGCGTGCGGCGCAGCGGTGAGGGATCCAACAACTCTTCGATCACGCCGCGGGCGTAGTTGCGCTCACATTCGACTATCCGTATCCGCGCGAAGTCGCCGGCCGCGGCCAGAGGCACGAAGACGGCCTGCGAACCGATGTGCGCCAGCCCGTCGCCGCCATAGACCAGCTTCTCGATCGCGACCTCATAGCTTTCGCCGATCGGCGCCGATCTGCCGGCGTCTTTCTCCGAGTCGATGATTTCCGCTGGTGTGGCCATAACTAGAGATAGAACAGACTCAATCGCGGGACCTCGTATATTTCGCGCAGCCGCTGCGCGACGAAGTTGCCGGCCGTCTGTTCATAAACTTCCCGCTCCATACTTTGTTTGTAGCGACGCAACTTGCCGTCGGCCTCTTCTCGCAGCCGCCCGAGTTTCTCCTCGCCGGCCTGTTCCCTCAACCCGTCGAGGATCACATCTTCGATCATCATCAAATCCATTTCGAGCAGTTCGGGCGAGACGGCGCCGGACGTCTCCAGATCTTCGATGATTTGCAACAGTCGCTCCGACGCGCGGACCAAAGTCTCTTTGAGCGCAGGGTCGAGATGTTTCGCCTCAAGACGCCACAGCGCTTCGCATTGCGCTTTCAAAAACTCGACGGCCGCGGCGGGGGCGAATTGCGACGCGCCATTGCCGTTTTGCGCCGCGCCGTTCCCGGCGCCGTTCCCGGCGCCAACGCGCGATTCGACATATTCCTGAAACAGCGCTTCGACCTCCTGCTGGCAGAAGAACAGCGAATTGACTTTGCGTCCGCGGTTGAGTCGTTGCTCGTACCCGTCGAACGAAGAGTTGATGCCGCGCAACACGATGTGCAACGGGATGCCGCGCCGCTTCCACGTCTCGATCAACGTCCAGTCGAGCGGCGAGACTAGCATGTGGCTGCCGCGCCGCTTAACAAACTCTTCTTCGATTTCAGTGAAATAGTTGAAGTAGTTCATCATCGAAATGCCAAGGCGTCACACTCTCCCAACTCGGTCTCGTTCATTCATGTGTTTTCATATGTAGGGAAGACGACAATGACATCTTAACTCTCACATCATCTCTGTACAACTTGCGAGTGTGTGATTGAGCTTCGATGATGAAGAAAAATTTGCGAACCGCGCATGCGGGGCCCGCAGCGCTGATTCGGATAGAAAATATCAGGCGGAAGAATGTCGTAAGGAAAGGTCGGCGCCTGTGCGAAGTTTTGTCACTTCGCCGGCTAGGATCGTTCTTACGGCGCCGTCGTCTGTGACGATTCGCAGCGCCCCTGTTTCTGTCAACCCGTCGGTCACGCCGGTGAGTTTTTCGTCCTCGATCATAACCATGACCTGCTTGCCGCGCGCATAAGTCGAAAGCCCGCTCCAGCGATCGATGATCGACGCCGAGGCGCCGCGCCGCCAGAGTTCATACCATTGCGCGATCTTTTCGAGCAGCCGGTCGCGAAACTCTTCGACGATGACTCGCTCGCCGGTCTCGATCGCGAGCGACGTCGCCGATTCGCTCAGTTCGGGCGGGAATGATCGATGATTGAGATTTACCCCCACGCCGAGAACGAGCCGCAGCGATTCCGGTCCCGCGCTCACGGCCTCGGCGAGGACGCCGCTGATTTTGCGTCCGCCCGCCAGCGCATCGTTGGGCCATTTGATGTCGACGCCCGCGACGCCGCGCTCGATCAGCGTCTCGGCGACGGCGACCGCAGCCAACAGCCCTGTCAGCGGGAGCCTCGAAGAGGAATCGCTTCGTGGTAGAAATAGAATGGACAGGTAAAGCCCGTCGCCTGGCGCCGAATACCACGTCCGCGCGCGACGTCCGCGACCCGCAGTCTGCTCGTCGGCGACGACGCACGTGAACTCCGGCGCGGCGGCCATCGCTTTGAGCTGATCGTTGGTGGAACTGAGTGAGTTGAAATGATGAATAATGAATGGAGGGCGATGAATGATCATATCAGGTTTCAGGTTTCAGGTTTCAGGTTTCAGCGCAAGAGCGGACCTAACTGACACCTGACACCTGACACCTGACACCTGACTACGCCGGTCGAATCTTGAAGCTGATGTCTACGGATGGGGCCGAATGGGTCAGCGCGCCGATTGAGATCAGATCGACTCCGGCTTCGGCGTATTGGCGCACGTTCGAAAGATTGATTCCCCCCGAAGCCTCTAGCACCGTGCGGCGCTCATCACCTTCACCTTCACGTTCGCGCGCGATCTGGACCGCCTGCGCGACCGTCTCGGGCGTCATGTTATCGAGCAGCAGAATGTCGGCCCGCGCGCCGAGAGCCTCTTTGACCTGTTCGAGCGTCGCGACCTCGACTTCGATTTTGTGCAGGTGGCCGGCGGCTTCTCGCGCGCGGCGGACGGCCTCGACGACGCCGCCGGCCATCGCCAGATGGTTGTCTTTGATCAACACGCCGTCGTCCAGACCCATGCGATGATTGCTCCCGCCGCCGACGCTCACCGCGTACTTCTCCAGCATCCTCAATCCGGGCGTCGTCTTGCGCGTGTCCACGATTTTCGCTTTCGTGCCCGCGACGGCTTGAACGTACTGGCGCGTCACTGTGGCGACGCCGGAAAGGTGTTGAAGGAAGTTCAACGCGACGCGCTCGGCCGAGAGCAGCATCTGGGCGTCGCCGATCACGCGTGCGAAGATTTTGCCAGATTTGATCTCGTCGCCGTCGGCTACTGTGGATTCGATCTGAATATATTCGTCAAACCAGCCGAAGACGAGGTCGGCGATCTCGAGACCGGCCAGCACCAGGTCCTGTTTGGCCATGAAGCCGCCACGCGCATTCAGTCCCGAGCGCACTATAGAGCGGGAGGTGACATCTCCGCGCCCGACATCCTCGTCGAGCGCGCGATTGACGATTTCACCGGCGACGAATAGATCTAGTGGGTTAAGCATAGTGTGCAGGTTTCAGGTTCCAGGTTTCAGGTTTCAGGTTTCAGTGCAAGAGCGGACCTAACTGACACCTGACACCTGACACCTGACACCTTTTACAAGGCTTCGATCACTGCGCGAAGCTTCGCGACCTGATCGTCCAGTTCTTCGGCGCGGGCGCGCGTCGTTTCGACCACGTCGGGGGCGGCGCGGCTGATGAAGTCCTGATTGGAGAGGCGTTTTTCCAGACCTCCGCGTTCATTGATCAATTTGTTCAACTCTTTTTCGAGGCGCGAGCGCTCATTCTCGAAATCGATCAGTCCTTCGAGCGGGACCGCGATTTCGGAGGCCCCGACGACTGCGCGCGCCGAGCCTTTCCTGGCAGGGAGTTTGTCTACGATTTGCAACTCCTCGATTCGCGCCAGGCGTTTGACGTGGTCTTCCATCCGCGCGATCAAGTCGCGCGTTGAGGCGTCGGCGGGCGCGATCTGCGCCTTCAACTTGATCGACGGCGCGATGTTAAATGTCGAGCGGATGTTGCGCAGCCTGGTGATCACTTCGATGACCAGCGCCATTTCGCGTTCGGCGCGCTCGTCTATCCGGGCTGGATCGCCCGGGGTGAATTCCGCAAGGCAGATTGTCTCGCCTTTATGCGGCAACCGCTGCCAAAGCTCCTCGGTGATGAACGGCATGACCGGGTGCAGCAACCGCAGGCTCTGTTCGAGGACGTAGATGATCCTGCGCTTGACGGCTGTCGATTGCGGCGTCGGTTCCTTGGCGGTCACGAACGGCTTCGACATTTCGATATACCAATCGCAGAAATCGTCCCAGAAGAAGTGATAGAGCGTCGAGGCCGCCTCGTGGAAGCGGAACTCGCCCAGCGCGTCGCGGACTCCGAGCCCGACCCGATTCAGCCGGCTCAGAATCCACTGATCGGCCAGCTCCGGCGGCGCAATCTCGGTCTCCCAATCGAGCGGCGCCCCGCCTTGAGTGTCTAGCACATCGTCGCAATTGAGCAGGACGAAGCGCGTCGCGTTCCAGATTTTGTTGGCGAAGTTGCGGGCCGACTCCAGCTTCGATTCCTGAAGCGAAAGCGTCAACCCGGCGGTCGAGGCGGCGGTCAAGGCGAAGCGCGCCGCGTCCGTGCCGTATTTGTCGAAGACGTCGAGTGGATTGATCACGTTGCCTTTCGTCTTCGACATCTTCTGGCCTTCGGGGTCGAGGATAAGCGCGTTGATGTAGACCGTGCGGAACGGGACTTCGCCCATAAATTTCAACCCCATCATCATCATTCGCGCAACCCAGAAGAAGATGATGTCGAAGCCCGTAACCAACACGTCGGTCGGATAGTATGTCTTCAGTTCTTCGGTCTGGTCGGGCCATCCGAGCGTAGAGAAGGGCCAGAGCTGTGACGAGAACCAGGTGTCGAGCACATCCTCTTCTGCGCGCAACGCGACGTTCGGATCTTCGCCGCGCTCGGCCAATCTTCGCCGCGCCTCCTGCTCATCGCGCGCGACGACCGGCTGGCCGTCGGGCGTGTACCACGCGGGGATGCGGTGACCCCACCACAACTGTCGGGAGACGCACCAGTCCTGAATGTTTTCGAGCCAGTTGAAATAGATTTTCGCCGCGCTTTCGGGCACGAACTTCGTCCTGCCTTCGCGAACCGCCGCGATCGCCGGTTCGGCCAACGGCTTCATACGCATGAACCACTGGGTCGAGATCAGCGGCTCGATGGCGACGCCGCTCCGTTGGCAATGGCCGACGTTGTGCGTGTAATCCTCCGTCTTCAACAACAGACCGAGCGCTTCGAGATCGGCGATGACCTGTTTGCGAGCCTCGTAGCGGTCGAGGCCGCGATATTTTTCAGGCGCGTCGCCGGTGACGCGCGCATCCTTTCCGATGACCTGGATGAATTCCAGGTTGTGGCGGCGGCCCATCGCGAAATCGTTCGGGTCGTGCGCGGGCGTGACTTTGAGGAAGCCTGTGCCGAAGTCCTTTTCGACGACCTCGTCCTGGATGAATGGCGTCTCGCGCCCGATCAGCGGCAGTGTCGCGCTCTTGCCGGCGAGAGCGCGATAGCGCTCATCTTCAGGGTTGAATGCGATGGCCGTGTCTGCGAGCATTGTCTCGGGGCGCGTCGTCGCCACGACGACGAAGTCGCCGTCAGGCGTTTTTAGCCATCCCGAAAATTCAGTCTGTCCCTCATAAGTCTCGGCCAGACCTTCGACGCGGTTCGTGACCGCATGTCCGACCGGATAGGCGATGTGATAGAGCTTGCCCTTGACCTGCCTCATCTCGACTTCGAGGTCGGAGATGGCGGTCTGCAACCCGGGCGACCAGTTGATCATGTATTCGCCGCGGTAGATCAGCCCTTCGTCGTAGAGTCGCACGAAGACTTCCTTGACCGCGTTCGAGAGGCTCCCGTCCATCGTGAAGCGTTCGCGCGTCCAATCCACCGAATCGCCGAGGACGCGCATCTGCCTCTGGATCGTCCCGCCGTAATGAGCCTTCCAATCCCAGACGCGCTCGACGAATTTTTCGCGGCCCAGGTCGCGGCGGTTCACGCCTTCATGCAAGAGCTGTTTTTCGACGACCATTTGCGTAGCGATCCCGGCATGATCGGTTCCGGGCAGCCACAACACGCGGTCGCCGGACATTCGACGCCATCGCGCCAGCGTGTCCTGCAAGGTGTGATTGAGCGCGTGGCCCATATGTAGGTAGCCGGTCACGTTCGGCGGCGGGATGACCATTGAAAAGACTCTGGCTCTCGGGTTGGCGTTTGCTTCAGGCGTGAAGTAATGGCGGCTCTCCCAGATCGGATACCATCGCCCTTCGACCTCTTTCGGGTCATAA
>DATEMG010000531.1:0-5368 GCA_035275805.1 Blastocatellia bacterium | reverse complement strand
GATTCGCGTTCTATGAACCCGGACATCCGTGAAGGCCTGAAGGTCGAATTGTGAGCGAGATGAATACGTGGACGGACTTTAGTCTGTCCCGTTAATGGACAGACTAAAGTCCGTCCCACGTATTCATTGTCTCAGGGCGCCGCTCGTTGTGACTGGAACGACTCTTCGAAAAATGAGCGAGCTGAGGGTCAATAGTAAAGGAATCAGCAGAACGAAGAGCGCGTGCCGCCAGAAATCGGCCCCCTGCCGGTATGCGCCGTTTAACAGCGGAAGCCCCAACGCTATCGCGTAATAAACAATAAGCGGTAAGAAGAGTCGCCGAAGCGAACCCGAAGTCTTTCCCGCGCTCATCTTTTCGCTGACAACGAACAACAGCAGCAGAAACCCGAAGTAGATGAAGACGCCTTCGAAGCGGTGAAGTTGATCGGGGTTCATCCAACCCAACAAATGGCCAAACACCGGGCCAGACACCGGGCCTATTTCCGCAGGCGACTGGCGGAGCAGCAACGCGATAGTGATGCGGGTTGTATTCGCGACGAGCGTTGTCAGGTACGCGATTATGGCCGCGATCGGGAGGAATCCCCAGGCGCTCCCTTTCGAGCGATCGCCGAGCAACTTCCTCATCGAAAGCGTCAAGAACGCGGCGATCAGGAAATTGACCCCAGCGCAGGAGTTGGCGATCAGGAAACCGCGCTCCCTGCTGATGTAGCCCGCGCGGGATTCAAACTCGAACGAAGCGCCGCTGACCATTTCGACCAGCGCGGCCGTCGGGGCGAGAATCCAGCGCAACTGGTCGGCGCTCGCCGTCGAGTAGTGGAGCTTGAGCGCGAGAGCGCCGGCCAGCGCGACAACACACTGCGCAATCCGAGTCCAATTGAATCTCAGGTTCATACGAAACGCTGCCGCCGCCAGCGAAGGAACATGATCAGCGCGATCACCATAGACGCGGCCATCAGCCACAGGAACTCCGGCTCACTGCCCACCGCCAGATCGCTCACTCCCAGCGGGAGCGGCAGCGGTTGCTCTACATCCTGGGCCGGCCCCTGGTTATTACTCAGCATTTCGCGGACCGCTATGAACGAGGTGTATTGAGTCAACAGGTTATATTTCAGACCGAGAGACGTGATGTCTCTGATCCTATCCGCATCCGGATCGCCGAATCCGTAATCAGAAAGTTCGGCGATGCGCGATCTGGCCCACAGGTAGCGCAACGCCTGATTGGCCTCATCCGGCTGAACGCCCGCGACGTCCACTTGAGTCAGATATTCTCCCTGCCCTGTTCTTCCTCGCATTTCGAGAGTTCCGTTCACCGGGCCGCGCCATTTGCCGAATAGAATCACAGGGCGCTGTGCGAATAGATCGGGGAGTCGCCCCGGATTCACGTCATAGACGTCAAAGCCGATGGAGCGGACCTGAATGTCGGTCAAGAGCGGGGTCTGAATGTATTCCTGGAATTTGGCGGCGACCGCGGGGGCATCCGCTTCCGTGGTCACGATGAAAGGCTCGCCCATCCCCGCTTTCGCCACGCCCTCGATGAGATAACGGTTCACCGACGAGCCGATGCCGAAAGAGAAGACGTTGCATTGGTTCAGATTGTCGCGTATGTAATCGAAGACGCCCTTCTCGGCTGAAATATAGCCGTCCGTCACCAGCACGACGCTTCGCGAGATGTTGGCTTCACGCGGAAGGCTCATGGCATGTTTGACCGCCGCAAGAAGCTCGGTGCCGCCTCCGCCGCGTTGCTGTTCGATCAGATGAATCGCCTTGGAGATGTTCTGTTGGTCCGCCCGGAGGGACTTTGCGGAAAGCGCGGCGGAGTCTCCGGAGAACAAAATAACGTTGAATAGATCCGACGGCCGCAATTGCCCGATCAACTTCCGCATAAGACTTTTAGCTGTGTTGAGAGGAAAGCCGTACATTGAGCCGGAAACGTCTACCACGAAAATATACTCTCGGGCGGGGATCTCGGCGTCCACCACTCGCTGAGGCGGTTGAGCCATGTAAAGGAAAAAGTTCTCGTCGGCGCCCTTGTAAAGCAGAAGGCCCGAAGCAATCTGATCTCCCGACAACCGATAGCGCAGAATAAAATCACGATTTCCCTCGAATTTAGCCGTATTGTCCAGGGCGAGATGGGCGACTGCCGGACTCTGCCATTGCGGAGAAATCTGATGCGACGTACAGATCAAGTCCCGGATTGGGACGCCAGCTGAAATCCGCGCCGAGATGTGGAGCGAGCTCGTAGGTTTAACGCCTTGATGAAGGTACGGATTCTTAACCAATTTATCCTCTTCCGACGCCGAGGACTCCGGCTTGGAAGAGTAGCGAGGCCCGACGACGGTGGGAAAGACCACTTCATAGACGCCGTCCGTCGGCGCCAGCAGTTCGGTGTAGCGAAGTTCGACCTCGACCTGTTCGCCAGGCATGAGGTTGGCGAGACTCATCGAAAACACGTTCGGCCTGTCCTGCTCCAGAAGCGACGCGCTCTTTCCTTCCTGCTTGGCCTTGTCGAATTCTTGTTTCGCTTGTTCCCGCTCTTTGATCTTAGCGACGATGACCTGATCGCCGATCCGCATTCGCATCGCGTAAACGGCGGCGCGGGTTGAGGCCGGAAATACATAACGGGCGTTGATCGGACGTGAGCCTTCGTTCCGGTATGTTTGCGTCACCTTCACGTCGGCGATGACGCCTGAGACGTCTATTTGAACACGGGTGTCTTTGAGAGGCAGGTGATCCAGGTTCGGATCTCCCTGCACGAAGAAATATGGGGCCAGGGTTTTGTCATCCTGAGTCTGGGCTGAACCTGTAAGGCTAAGCGCCGAGATCGCAATCAAAACCAGACAGATAGTTCGCACATTTAATCGCATAATCACCTCAGTCCTGGCGAATCGGTCGCCACATAGTTTGTAGAGGGCAAGCCTCGTTGTTGTACGGACTGAGCTTATGACAATGCGTAGATTGGAATAATGCCAGGCGCCACAGAATTGGACCGTAATAACCACAGTCGGCCGCTGGGGCATTACTATTCTTCCGCTGCGGTAGCGGCGATTGAGCTTAGCCTGGCTTTGATGGTCTATGATAATAAAGTCCTACCACTTTGCGCCTTTGCGCCTTTGCGAGAAACGGGATTGCTAATTCAGGCAGCGGTTCTCGCAAAGGCGCAAAGACGCAAAGGTTGTCGTATTTATTTTTCAAAGACTATAAGTCCCACTCTCGCGCACTACCGCCACGACAGCGCAACGGCGGCCAAATAGATCGCGACCTCTGTCAATTGATTGGTCGCGCCGAGGCAATCGCCCGTGACGCCTCCGATTCGACGGCGGTAGTACAATCCGGTCAGGAGCGGCGCGGCAATGGCGACCGCTCCGGCGACCGCCGCCTCCCGCCAATTCAACAATGCGAGCGTCGCAAGTAAGGTCAACGTGGCGATCCCCGACCCGCCGTAGCTCACACGTCGCGCGACGAGTTTTCCCTGCCCCTGCTCGCGCGCATACGGCAACCATAGGCAGAGAGGCATGGCTGTCCAACGCGACGCCGTATGAGCGACTATTAGCCAGCGCCAGAGAGACGAAGGGGCGAGCGAGGAGAGAAAGTCGTATTTGGCCAGCGCGAGGAAGATCAGCGCCAATGCGCCGAAGGTCCCGACACGGCTGTCTCGCATAATTTCCAGCGCCCGCTCGCGAGTCCATCCTCCGCCGAAGCCGTCGAAGGCGTCAGCCAGCCCGTCTTCATGAAACGCGTTAGTAATGAAAGAGAAATAGACCAGCGTCAGCAGCGCGCAGGTCGAGGCCGGCAGGAATTTCAATAGCGCGGTATGCAGCAGCGCGCCGCTCGCGCCCACGAACGCGCCGACCAGGGGGAAAAACATGGCGGCCTGCCCCAGTTCCTTTTCGTCGGTCTCCAGATTGCGCGGCATTGGGCAGCGCGTGAGGAACTGCGCCGCAATCAAAAATAGTCGCGGCCATTTCAACATTATGAATCCCGCTCGCTCACGCCGGCTTCGGCGAAGGTGGCCATTTCGCCGAGCAGTCTGGCGGCGGAGCCGATGAGGCGCATCGCGAGAGCCGCGCCTGTTCCCTCCCCGAGTCGCATTTGCAGGTCTAGCAGCGGCCGCCGTCCGATGAATTCGATCAGCGCGCCGTGTCCCGCTTCCTGGGAGCGGTGCGCGATAAAAATGTAGTCTCGCGCGTTCTGGCAAAGCAGACATGCGAGAGCGGAGGCCGATGTCGAAATGAAGCCGTCGGCGACGACAGGAATTCTTTCGGCCGCCGCGCCAATAACCAAACCCATCATCACGCCTATTTCCGCGCCGCCGACCTTCGCCAGCAGATCGAGCGAGTCATTGCAATCCGGCTTGTTGAGATCAAGCGCGCGCTCGATGGTCGAGACTTTTCTTCGCCAGCCCGCTTCGTCAATGCCCGTGCCGTACCCGGTTACCGCCTCAGGCGCCAGCCCGGTGAGCGCCGCGGTGAGCGCGCTGGCGGACGTGGTGTTACCAATGCCCATTTCACCGACGCCAATCATCTCCACGCCGTCCGCCGCCGCGGCCCGCGCCAACTCGACGCCGATGGCGACAGATCGCTCCGCCTGTTCGCTCGTCATCGCCGGACCGCGGGTGAAGTTCGCCGTGCCACGCGCAATTTTGGCCTGAATCAACCCGGGCGCCTCGCCGAAGTCGGCGTCGACTCCGGCGTCAACTACTTTAACCTCGATGCCGCAATCCCGCGCCAGCACGTTGATCGCCGCGCCGCCGCTCAGGAAGTTACGGACCATCTGCGCCGTGACCTCCCGCGGGTATGCGCTCACTCCCTCGGCGGCGACGCCGTGATCGGCGGCGACGACGTAGAGGCGCTGGCGAAACACCTCCGGCCTCAGCGACCGCCGAATCGCGGCCAGGCGGTTGGCGACCTCTTCGAGCGCGCCCAGGCTGCCTGGCGGCTTGGTCAATTGCGCTTGCCGCTCGGCCGCTCGTTCGAGCCATGCGTGGTCGACCGGCGAGATTTTTTGAATGGCCTCTTCGATCATGTGATTCTTTTGCCGAATCAGCGCTGTTATTTCGGCGCTTCAGCGTATCTCATCAGGCATTCCGAGCATAGACAATGCTTGTAACGTTCGCGCAGCTCTTTTCTCGCTTCCTCGCTGAGCTTTATTTGAATACACCAGCAGCCCTTGAGCGACGCGCCGCAGACGAACGGCTTGCCGCAAGCTTCGCACTCGCGCGGCGCGCGTGTGTCAGGCAGGAGGAGTTCCTTCAATTTACGCAACATCGGCGCCTCCGGCTTGAGTTAAATCGGGGCAACTAGAGCGAATTGCACGCATGTACGGGAAGGCTGACTGGATCAGTACCGCGAGCGGTAGCGAGCGGGCTTCA
>DATEMG010000530.1:0-2140 GCA_035275805.1 Blastocatellia bacterium | reverse complement strand
GAACTCGAAGGCAGAGAGTCCGAGGGACGCGGACCGATCATTCTGGCGCTGGACGAATCCGGATCGATGTCGGAGACGTTGGGCGGCGTAGTCAAAGAGGCCTGGGGCAAATCGGTGATGCTCGGTCTGCTGGCCATCGCGCGCCGTCAGAAACGCGATCTCGCAGTCATTCATTTCTCCGGGCCGAATCAATTGCGTACCAGCGTCTTTCCGAAAGGCGAGAGCACGCCACTCGATCTGATCGACGCAGTCGAATTCTTCTTCGGCGGCGGAACTGTCTTCGATCGGTGGATGGAAGAGGCGGTGCGGCTAGTGGATCAAGACCGGCTCGATCGCGCAGACGTCATCGTCGTCAGCGACGGCATCGCATTCATCTCGGAACGGGCCGTTGCCGAATGGTGGAAAAGGAGGGCGGAACGCAAGATGCGCTGTTACGGCGTCCTGATCGGCACGGATCAGGGAGTCAAGACGCTCGGCCGTATCAGCGACGCCGTACTGACGCTCGATGATCTCAAGCAGGACCTCGACGTCCTGGAAACCATTTTTGCTATTGGAGGTAACGATCATGCCGCAGACGAACGCAATCAATAATCTGATCGATGTCGAGGCCTCGACCGAACAGGTCCCGGTCGTCGGCTACACCGTGTTGTGGCGGCTGCACGGTTTGAGGGTGAAACACGACCGTCTTAAGGAGGCGCTCGACCGGGCGGGTTTTCCGGAATTCCTTCCCGATCCGCCGACGCCGCGTAAATCGCTCCGCCGAGCCCTTCAAGCCTGGGTCGTCGCGCGAGCGCGGGCCGCACAGGCCCGGCAAGTCATTGCCCAACAAACAAACCCTGACGAAACGAAGCGCACGCTGATCCGCGTCATCAACCGCGCGGGCAGCGATCACATCGTCTTTGCGCTCGTGATGGAGGACGTCGACTACAAGGCGCTCGGGTTGAATTACGCGACCGACCTGCGAATTCAATTACACAAGAAAACGGGCCAGATGATCTGCACGACCCAAACGACCGGGCGGATCGAGTCTTATCACGAAAGCCAGCAAGTGGCGGCCGAACTGCAGCCGTATTGGCGGGAGTTCAAAGACCTGCACGTCGCCTGCGACCTTTCGGAGATGGTGCGCCGCATCACCGACTCGCTTCAGGCGACCGCACTGCGGCGGGCCGGCGGAGTCTATTTCGTTCCGAAAGGAAAACGCGACGGGCTGGTTCGCCTGCGTGAAATGGTCGCCGGCCTCCCACATCTCGAAGACCGGCCGTTCGTCTGTGCCTTCGGCGTGCCCGACCTTCATGAGACGAAGGCTCAGATGACGCAGGCGCTCCACGCCGGCATGCTCGATGAGGTCGCCGGCTTACGCGCTGACCTGCGGCGCCTGATCGCGGAAGGGACGAATGTCCGTGAAGACACTGTTATTACGCGTCTGGCCGCATTTCAGGGCGTCAGGGCCAAGGCCCAGGTCTACGCGGACCTGCTCGGCCTGAGACTGGATAGGATGCGCGCCGAGATCGGCGAACTCGAAACGCAGGCCCGCAGGTTGTTGCTGCACGACGCGAGACCGGCGGGAACAAATGGGAAGCAATCTGCCGATCTTCCGATAATTCAGGACACGCCGGATATCGTCGTAGTCGGCGATGAGATGGAGAGGTTGCCTCTGTCGCACGCCGCCGACTGAGCCTCACTTTACTGTCCGCACATGTGGGAATGCGATCAACATTCAACAGGAGGTGAAGCCGCCATGTCTGATCGAAGGACTGAGCTCGGTTTTGAGCGCACGGTATGCGATTGCAGAGCCTGTAAAATCAATTGCGAGTTCATTCCCGGCTTTTTGCTCCCGTCCGATATCCGGCGGATCGCCTTACACCTCGGATACAGCAACCCGGTCGAATTTTCGCTCGATAATCTACTGGCGAGCCCGGGAGCGATCGTGGTGGATCGCGGCCAGATTCGCCGGATCCGGACTCTGGCGCCTGCCAGACGCCAGGACGGCGCCTGTCTTTTTTTGGACTGTGACTTGAAGAAAAAGATGGCGTCGAGTGGAAGCAAATGATGGCGGGCCTTCTACCCCGAATCAACGACTTACGAGATGCTTCCGAGTCCTTGGTGGAAGCATTAAATGGCGGCGAGTAGAAAGTGGAAG
>DATEMG010000529.1:0-4305 GCA_035275805.1 Blastocatellia bacterium | reverse complement strand
ACTATGCGAATCTTGGAACTTCAGGTCAACGGAACCAGGCGCCGCGTTGAGGTTGACGGCGAGCGCTCCTTGCTCAGCGTTTTGCGTGACGAGCTTGATTTAACCGGCGCGAAATACGGTTGCGGCGAGGGGCAGTGCGGCGCCTGCACCGTGCTGGTGGACGGGCGCGCAACGCGCTCCTGTCTGACACAAGCGGCCTCGGTAGAAGGCAAACAGGTCACCACCGTCGAAGGCCTGGAGCGGAACGGCGCCCTCCATCCGCTGCAGGAGGCCTTCCTGGCAGTGGACGCGATGCAGTGCGGTTACTGCACGGCGGGAATGATCATGTCGGGCGTCGGGTTATTGAAGAAGACTCCGAACCCGACCGACGTCGAGATACTGCGCGCGATGGAGGGTAACATCTGCCGCTGCGGAACCTATCCACGAATAGTCGCCGCCATTCGGCAGGCCGCGGGTGGCGTCAAGGCCGCGGACAAGGCTGCGGACAAGGCAGCGAAAGGAGGCGCGCAATGATCGAACGGTTGACGGAGGAGATCGGGCTTGAGCCGGAACGGTACGAGTTGACCGAGGGGCCGGCCTATCATTTCGAACTCGGCGAAATGCAGCGCCGCGCTTTTTTCAGAGTCTTAGGCGGCGGCGTGCTGATCGTCCTGGCGCTGAAAGACTCTACGGCGCAGCAGGAGTCGGGCGGCGGCGGTCGTCGCGGCGGCGCCCCACGTCCTGTCGAAATCGGCGCGTGGCTGCGCATCGCCGAAGACGGGACGGTGACGGCATACACCGGCAAGGCCGAAGTCGGGCAGAACATTCGCACATCGCTTACGCAGGCCGTCGCCGAAGAGCTGCGCGCGCCGGTCTCAGTGGTCAAGGTCGTGATGGGCGACACCGATCTGACGCCATTCGACATCGGCACCTTCGGCAGCCTCACGACGCCCGACATGTTCCCACAACTGCTCAAAGCGGCCGCGGCGGCCCGTGAGATCATGCTCGATCTTGCGTCCGAAGAATTGAAGGTCGAACGCGGCTCGCTCTTACCCGCTGACGGCAAGATCACGCATCCGGCGACTAATCGGTCGCTGAGCTACGGAGAGTTGAGCAAGGGACAGAAAATAATGAAGGCCATCGGCGCGTCCCCCCTCTCTCCGCGTGAAGGATGGAAGATCGCGGGCAAGTCGCTACGCAAGATCAATGGTCGCGACGTCGTCACCGGCAAGCAGCGATCCACACCAGACATCAAGCTCCCAGGAATGCTTCATGGGAAAGTCTTGCGCCCGTCGGCCTTCGGCGCCACGCCTGCTTCGATTGACTCGAAAGAGGCGGAAAAGCTGCCCGGCGTGATTGTCGTACGCGACGGCGATTTCACCGGCGTTGTCGCGCCGAACGAGGGAACCGCCGCGCGGGCCGTCGCGGCCATTCGCGCAGAGTGGAAGACAACGTCGCAGGTCTCGGCCAAAGAACTTTTCGATCATTTGCGCAAGACGCCGAACCCGCCTGCCAAGCCGCCGGACACGCTGGCCGAATCACTCGTCGCCGCGCATCAGAAACTCGAACGAACATACACCGTCGCATACATCGCGCACGCGCCGCTGGAGCCGCGCGCCGCCGTCGCCGAATGGAAAGACGGCAAGCTGACGGTCTGGACGGGCACGCAGCGTCCCTTCGGCGTGAGAGGCGAACTCGCCGGCGCGTTCCGCATTCCCGAAGCCAGTGTGCGCGTCATCGTGCCCGACACCGGGTCGGGTTACGGCGGCAAACACAGCGGCGAAGCTGCGGTGGAAGCCGCGCGCCTGGCCAAAGCCGCAGGCCTTCCGGTCAAGCTGGTCTGGACGCGCGAAGAAGAGTTCACCTGGGCATATTTCCGCCCGGCGGGCGTGATCGATGTGACGAGCGGCGTCAACAAAGACGGCGTTATCACGGCGTGGGATTTCCACAACTACAACTCAGGTAATGCTGGGCTTCGCCCGGTCTACGCGATTCAAAATCAACGCAACGAATTTCACCGCTCCGATTCGCCCCTGCGCCAGGGGTCGTATCGCGCGCTGGCTTCGACCGCCAATCACTTCGCGCGCGAAGTCCACGTCGACGAACTCGCTCAGAGTCTGAAGATTGACCCGCTCGAATTCCGTCTAAAGAACCTGAAAGACGAACGTCTGCGCGCCGTGTTGGAAGCAGCCGCGAATACTTTCGGCTGGGGAAAATCGAAGCCCGCAGCGAATCACGGCTTCGGGATCGCCGGCGGATTCGAAAAGGGCGGTTACGTCGCGAACTGCGCCGAGGTCGCCGTCGATCGGGCGAGCGGCAAAGTGAAGATCGTCCGTGTCGTGACGGCTTTCGAGTGCGGCGCCGTCGTCAACCCCGACGGGTTGAAGAATCAGGTCGAAGGCTCGGTCATTCAAGGCATCGGTGGCTCGCTGTTCGAGGCGATCGATTTCGAGAACGGCAAGATTCTCAACCCGCGCTTTTCGCGCTACCGTGTGCCGCGCTTCAGCGACATGCCGAAGCTCGAAACCGTCCTGCTCGACCGCAAGGATCTGCAGCCGGCGGGCGCCGGCGAATGCCCTATCGTCGCGTTGGCGCCGGCGGTGGGCGCCGCCATCTTCGACGCGACCGGCGTTCGCCTCCGCTCGCTGCCGATGGTTCCGAATGGATGGAAGTCATAGTCATTTCCGCGAGTCGAATAATCTGGCGGAGGACGAAATGAAAAAAGCACTTGCGGCGCTGGCGGCGTTATTGTTCGCCTCTTTTTCCGCGAACGCGCAAGACGCGTCGAACACACACGTTCATCATTTGACGGAGTCGAACACCCTCGCCCCGCCGGGACAGGATTGGGCGAAGGCGCGCGCGGATAAATCGCCGCGTCATCAGGAATGGGTGGACGTCAAATACGGCGATCGCGTCGTCAAATCCTTCCTGGTCTTCCCGGAAGTGAAGGGCAAGGCGACCGCCGTCGTCGTCATTCACGAAATCTTCGGCCTGACGGATTGGGTGCGCAGCTTTGCCGATCAATTGGCCGAAGCCGGTTACATCGCCATCGCGCCCGATCTGCTTTCAGGCGCCGGGCCGGACGGCGTCGGGTCAGGCGCGTTCCTGGATCGCAGCGGTGTCGGCCGGGCCATCCGCGCGCTGCCGCCTCCTATGGTCATTCGCAGTTGGATCAGGTTATTCAATACATCCGCGATCAGGAGAAGCATCATCAGCAAAATTCGTTCAAGAACGAATATCTGACGCTGCTGCGAAAATTCGACATCGCTTTCGAGGACAAATACGCTTTTGATTTCATTGAAACCGAACCACTCAGTTACGGAGAAGCGAGTAGCGGCATCAAGGCAAGCCGCGTGATCACCGGCTCCGTAGGAGCCAAATGTTTATAGTTTTGCATTTCCGATGCGGCCCCATCAGGCGAGAGGAAATTTGGATTTGCGATATAAGGCAATCCTTTGCATGACAGCGGTGGCGCTATGCGTGGCGCCCGCCTCTTCCTTCGTCTCTCCTGCGCCCGGGGCGCAGGGGAAGCAGAAGCGTGAGGAGTTCGGCTCCAGCCTGAAGAGGTTGAAATGGGATGAGCGAGAGCAAAAAACGGTCGAGACGAATCAAGGCGGCGAGCGGCCGGATTCGGATACGGTCATCAGGGTGGAAACGTCGCTCGCGGTCTTCGAGATTCTGGCGTTCGACAAGAAGGGTAGGAACGTTCCAGGGCTGAGCAAGAGCGATTTTATCGTCACCGAAGACGGCGCGCCGCAAGAGGTAGCGGTCCTTTCCCCAGGCGACGGTTCGACCGTCCCGCGCTCTATTATTCTGATCATTGATTACAGCGTTAGCCAGGCCCCGTTCATTGAAAGCAGCGTCTCGGCGGCCAAGGCCCTTGTCGACAGGCTCAAGCCGAATGACCGCATGGCGATTGTGACCGACGACGTCGCGTTGTTGGCGCCGTTCACGAGAGACAAGTTGAAGCTCAAGGACGGGCTGGACTCGCTGCGAAGGAGGTCGAGGTCAAAACGATTCGGGCGCAGCGAACAATACAGCGCGCTGCTGGCGACCTTGAAGGAACTCACGAGCGGCGTCGAGCGCCCGATTATTATTATCCAAACTGACGGCGATGAGCTGAGCAGCCTTAGAAACGCCGATGTGGCGCCCCCCGGAGCGGATGCGCCCGTCATGCCACGCGATTCCTCCAAAGAATACAGCCTCGAAGATATTTACACCGCGGCGGAAAAGACGCGGGCCCCGATTTACGCCGTCATCCCCGGCGTCCGGTTCGCAGGCGTCCCGCCCGAAGAACATGTTGAACGGGCGAGAAGGCTCTTCGGG
>DATEMG010000528.1:0-4790 GCA_035275805.1 Blastocatellia bacterium | reverse complement strand
CCACTGACCGAAGCAAGCAGGCAAGGATGCCTGCGCTCCCAGGAGATTTGCCCTACCGAAAAAGTTCATGATGTTTCTTCTTCCACCTCGGGCGCTTCGGGCGCGCCGGTATCACGAGTCCCCGCCCGCAAATGCCCTCGGGCGCGTTCGGCTATCCTCTCATAATAGGCGCGCATGCGGTCGAGTTCTTCATCTTCCAATTCCTCTAAATCAAGTAGCGCGTTGTGGGCCCCTTTGACCGCGCGAATCAGCTCATCCAGTTTGATCTGTACGGATTCCGAGTCCCGGTTCTGTGTGTTCTGAATAAGGAAGACCATCAGGAAAGTGACAATCGTGGTGCCTGTGTTTATTACTAATTGCCACGTATCGCTGAATTTGAATATCGGCCCTGTGACCACCCATGCCAGAATAACCACAACCGCTATCATAAAAGTAACAGGTCTGCCGCTCACCCTCGCCGTCCACTTAGCAAAGCGGGTGAACCTTGATCTAGATTTTGGAGGTCTCATATTTTTGGTTCCAGTAAGTTCCAGTAAGACGAACGGCGGGTCGCTTAAAGCTGAAAACTACTCCGTCGCGCGCATTCCAAGATACTTCAGGAACCAATCAGCCGCCAGATTTGAACTCACCTCGAACCCGGCGAAAGAATAAATCTGAAAGTGCGTAAGGTACGGAACCTCCACGATCTGCGACGTCCCCTTGAACGCCTTTGACGCCGCTTGAACGCCGCGAGGCGGAATCAACTCGTCCTTCTCGGCGGGAATCCAGAGGATCTTCGTCCCTTCGGGAATATGATCGAGCAATGCAGCCGGGCGGAACTCACGGTTGACCTGGCTGCTCCACCGATCGATCTTGCTTCGGAACGAGAAGCCGCCGTCAACCTCATCACCCTGTCCCGCGCGCGCTCGCTTGATGCCGTCTTCGATCATTTGCGGCGAGATCGCCACGGGGCCGCTCGCGCCGAGGCCGCCCGCGCCGCCCACCTGCGCCACGACGGCCTTCGCCCGCGCGTCCAGCGCGGCCACCATCAGGACCACGCTCGCGCCGTTCGAAGACCCCCAGACGCCGATCCGCTCGGGGTCTACGCCCGACTCGGTCTGGATGTAAGAGATAGCCGCGCGAAAATCTTCGGTCTCGCGGAAATTGTTCAGGTTCGTCCGCTTGATCTGGATGCGCGCTTCCTTCTCCCATGCCGTGCGTTCGTCGGTAGTCGTGTCCGGTTCGAGCAGCAAAACGTCACCGCCGCTGTAGCCGTATGTGCGATAGTCAATCGCCATCGCCACGAGCCCGCGCTCGGCGAAGCGGGCGGCGTATTTCTCTATGCCGACCGCCTGGGCGTTGATGCCATGTCCGACCACGACCGCCGGCCAATTGCCGCGCGCGTTGAATCCTTTCGGGAAAAAGATCCTGCCGTAGCAGGGCGTCCCGTCGCTGTAGAACGTGACCTGCCGCGACCTGACGCCTTCGGGCAGCGCGAATATCCAATCCTGTGGCTGCGTGCCGCGCTCGCGCTTCATCTCGGGTTCGGCGGCCTGCTTACGCAACTCCGCGCGATACTTCTCGACGATCTCGGTTTTGATCTGAGCCGGCGCCGTGACGCCGGCTAGACACATTACGAACGCCGTTGCGGCGAATATGCTGACGCGACCTAAACGCGGATGCGATGACATAGACACCTCCTGAAGCGAATAACTATTCCTTCTTGCCGGAGAAGTCCGCCTCGCCCATGTCCCCGAACTTGACTTTGCCCTTCATCGCGTCGCCTTCGACCGTTCCGGCGTATTCGAGTAGAAATTCCTGTCCCTGCGCGTTCACCTTGACGGTGAACTTGATCTCCTTGCCTTTGACCGCGCCTTCGAGCGGAAATTCGCCAAACCGGCCTTTGTACGTGCCGGTCAATTTCTCGCCCTCCTGTTTCAAAACGAGCGAGGGGTTGGCGGCGCCGTTCGGCGTTTCAAATGTCAGTTTCCAATTGCCGGAAACGTTCGTGGATTGCGCGCCGACTGTCAGCGCGGCGGCGAGCAGGAAAGCGGCGGTAGTAATCGTTATGGCAGTGATGATGTGTTTACGCAGTCTTTTCATGATTTTCCTTGAGATAGATTTTAGAGTTTTCCTTGAAATAGATTCGAAGCAGTAGCGCAAACTGTCCGGTTTGCTCGGTTGTCACTCACTCAACAACCTCGGACGCCGCAGTACGCAGAGGTCTCGCAAAGACAGAAGAAGAAGAGGAGAGAGGCGGAGAAAAGTGGAAAGAAAACCCCTCTCTTTTCTCTTCTTCTCTCCGCGAGACCTCTGCGTACTGCGGCGTCTGCGGCAGTGAGAGTGGACTTGCGGCGCGGTACGGTACCGGGAGCTCTCCTTCCCGTACATCCAATTGAAAATCGCTCTAGTACCGCTGATACGTCCCTTTAATCGGCCCCTGTCCCACGCCGGGTTTGCTGTAATCGCAGACGCCGTCCGGGAAGATGGCCTTCAGACGCGCCTTCTGCGCGCCGGTGAATGTCGCCTTGTAATGGGCGAAATTGATCGGCTTCAGTTGGCATTTGATGACGTCGTTGGTAAGCTGCGCTCCGGCCACCATTCGCGGTTCGCTGTGGACGGGGTATAGCGTGTTGCACTTCCCCTTGCCGTCGAAGCTGGCTTTCTCGACTATCCTATTGCCCTCGGCGTCCCAGCACGCGTCAACCGCATCGGCCGGTTTGTGTCGCGCCACCTTATCGGTCGAGAGCGGCGTGGGATCGGCTGCGATGCCATCGAGCCATTTGTTCATCGTGTCCAGCGAGAGCGCAGCCAGGTCTACGCCTCGACTCTGAGCGGCTTGATTCCTCTCCCGCGCAGGCCCGATCCAGATCACCTGATTGTCCGAACGTCCGTAGGCTCTTTCCATGCGCGCGCGGATTGTCAGGTCGCGATGGCGGTCGTGGATGTCGCCGACGGCGTCGGTGTAGGGCCGCGAGTGGAGGATCGGGACGTTGGCCAAACCGCCGCCGCCAGAATTCATCAGTCCGCTCGCGTAAATGGCCCGCAGCGCGATCGGGTCTGCAACCGCGCGCTGAGCGATGAAGTTCCCGTCAATGTCGTTGCCGCCGATCTTCTCGTTCAATTCCAGGAATTCATCCACGCTGATCGCGCCGTCATTCAAGGCCGCCAGTCCGTATTGCAATCCGACGTTGTCCTGCGGCTTGCGTGCGAAGCCTGTTTTCGGATCGCGGCCGTAGATGTTGGCGCGCATCTCCTGCATCGTGCACCGCGCGCCCTTCGGATTTTTCACCGGGTCATAAACCTTGCTGGCGTCGTTCAACGCGCAGCCGCGCGCGTTGGTTGCGGTCAGCACCGGCACGAATGACCTTTCCCATGCGGCGGTGGTCCCTTTGGTAAAGCCTTCGACAGCCGTTTTCTTCGCGTCGGTCCAAACCGATTGATCGGCCTTTCGCCAGAAATTTTGTAATAGCCCGGAATCCGCCGTGTGAAGCGATGAATCCGGGAACGATAGCGTGGGCTGCAAACCGTCGAGCAGGCCAGGATAGATTTGCGTGATCACCAACTGCTGGATCGCGCCGCCCGACCCGCCATTTCCCACAGTCCATTTCGGCGCGCCGTAGCGCTCGATGAAATACTCCTTGAGCATCATCAGCGCCTCGCCCTGCAAGACCGCGTTGCCGTGCTGCTGATTGACCAGTTCGGTCGAAATCATAAAAGCGAAGCCGCGCGAAAGGTAAAGGTGATTCAACGCGGCGGTCGCCTGATTGACGCCCTGGTTGTATTGCGTGCCGGCTCCGCCGCCGAAACTCACGGCCAGCTTGCGGTTCCACCCCGGCCCCGGCGCCCATTCGCTCTGATCACCGTTTATGGACGAGGTCTCAGGGTTCGGATCGTCGAGGATCGCGATGCGGTAGATGCTGCGATTGATCGTGCCCGAGTCGACGCGCACGATGTAGGGCGCGGTTTTTCCGTCGTTGGTCGTCGTGGAGACCAGATCAGGGGGGCGCGGCCCGGTCGGATTCGCGAGCGGTTTGAAAGTGTTGTTCGACGCGCGATAAAAGTATTCGATCTTCTGTTTGGCCGAACAGTTGGCGTCGAGCGGTTCGCCCAGGCCGGATTCTACCGTGCGGCATTCGTAAGGCGTCAGATGCGGCCCAGAAAGGATCGGCCCCGTGATCGGGTAGTTCGTGACCGTGAGACTCGCCTGCGCCGCCCTCGGCGATCTGAGCTTCGCGACCAGGATGTTCTCTCCGACGGCCATTCCGCCGATCAATCCGCGAAAGCTGCCGCCGGCCACATCCGGCTTCAATCGGCCTGTGACGTCCTTGCCGTTGAGTGTCAGCGTGAGCCGGTTCAATTCCGTTCCCGCCGGCGTGATGACTTCGACCAGCGCGTCGCCGCCGCTGACCATATCGGGGTGGGACGACAGCGTTCTGATCCCGAGCCCCGGGGGCGCCTTGAGTTCGACCAGCGCGTCGCTGGCGCCGAGACTTGACAGGCCGCCGATAGTTACGAAGGCTGCAATTGCAATTCGACGGCTTGAGAGAGTCACTTTATTCACAAAGTTCATGTCTATCTCCCTATCAGAGTTCGCCAAAATCACTTCGAATTGTTCATCAATCTCTACCGCTTTGGCGGCGGCTTGAATTTAGCCGCGCGTTGATGGTCTTTGAAAAATAAACGCAACAACCGTCTTCCCGGTCGCGGAGCGACCACGTGAGATTAGCCCGGCTTTTCAAAGCTCGTCATTACCCAAATTTCAACGCGAGGCGGCGAATGCGTTTCACCGTACGGATTTATTCTTAGTC
>DATEMG010000527.1:0-4482 GCA_035275805.1 Blastocatellia bacterium | reverse complement strand
AATCCCTCCTTCCGAGGTCTCCTCAAGAGGAATTTATGGCTCACATTTAATCAATTGTCATGGGTGGTCACGATGTACCACCGCAGACCGGGTTATGAAGTGTGACCGCAACTGGGTTACGAAGTGTCACCGCCTAACACTCGCATCTGACATCTATTCGAATCTGAGCGCGACCATCGGATCCACTTTCGCCGCTCGCCGCGCCGGGATCAAACAGGATATGAAGGCGGTAAGCGCGAGCAGCGCGATCACGCCCGCAAAAGTAAGCGGATCGGCGCTTCCGACACCAAGCAGCAAGCCAGTCAGGACGCGGCCCAACGCCAGCGCCGCAACGAACCCGCACGCCAATCCGATAGCAACGAGCAGCATTCCCTGTCGCACGATCAACCGCAACGCGTCACGTGGTTGAGCCCCCAGCGCCATCCGAACGCCGATCTCTTTCGTGCGGCGGCTGACGGCATAACTCATCACGCCGTACAACCCCATTGTCGCCAGCGCCAGCGCCAATAGCCCGGACACGAGCGACAACCCGGCGCCGAGTTTCGGCCCCCAGTAGGCCCAGCTCATGTGCTGCTCCGCCATCCTCACATCAAAGACCGGCAGCCGAGTGTCGAGCCGTTGCGCTTCTCGGCGCATCCCCTCAGCCACTGATTGCAATGCGCCCGACGATTGCGCGCGCGCCGTCAGCGTCGCCTGCGAAATGTAGAACTGCTGATGCGGTAGGAACATGTACGGGCGCGGGTTTTCATAAATGTTGCGGTATTTGCCGTCAGCGGCGACGCCGACGATTTCAAACGGCGCCGGGCTCGAATCCGACAGGAGAAACCGTTTGCCTATCGCGTTCTCCGCGCCGCCATAAAGTCGCCGCGCCAGTTCCAGATTGACAATCACGACCTGCGGAGCGTCCGCGCCGTCGTGTTCGGTGAAGTCGCGGCCAAGTAATAATCGCGTGCCCATCGTCTCGAAGTAGCGCACGCCGATTGAGCTGTAGTGGACGTACAGTCCCTGATTCGGCGGCGGCGGCGCTTCGCCTTCTTTGATCAGCGGCCCCGTCGACCAACCGTTGTCGGTCAGCGGCAGGATATGCGCGACGGTGGCCGAAGACACGCCGGGCAGCGCTGCGACGCGGCGCCCGAGTTCGGCGTAAAACCGTTTGCCTTCTTCCGCGTTGTAGCCGAGCAGTTCGGGATCGAGTTGCATCGAAACCAGGTTCTCGACGTTGAAGCCCACGTCGGCCGTCTGAGCGTTGCGCAGGCTCCGCAGGAAGAGTCCGGCGCACACCAGCACAACCACCGAAACGGCGAGTTGCGCAACGACGAGCAGATTGCGCGGGCCCATGCGCCTGGCGCCGGAACCTGAAACGCCGGAGCTTTTGACCACAGCGACCAGATCGACGCGTGACGCGCTCAACGCCGGAGACAGGCCAAAAATGACGCTGGTCAACAATGAAACGCCCGTCGCCCAGAATAACGTCAGGCGATCAGGCGCGAAGTTGAGATCGACCACATACGGCATCGGCGGGATAGTGGCGTTCAACAAATCGGCGCTCCAATACGACAGCAGCAGTCCCAGCGCGCCACCCAGCAACGATAGCAACAGACTTTCAGTCAGCAATTGGCGCACTATGCGGCCCCGTCCCGCGCCTAGTGACAACCGGACGCCGATTTCACGCGAACGCGCGGCGCCGCGCGCCAGCAAGAGATTCGCCACGTTCACGCACGCGATCAGCAAGACCAGCCCTACGACCCCAAAAGCCAGAAGCGAACTCAACCGCATCACCGGGAAAGCTTCATTGGCGCGCCCTTCGCGTTCGGTGACGACCTGTACTTTCCTCCCTTCATTCGCCTGAGGATACGATTTCTCAAGCTCCTGAGCGATCAAACTCAGATCGGCCTCGGCCTGCGCGATGTTCACGCCGGGCTTCAGACGTCCCATAAGCCCCAATGATTGGCGACTGCGGTCGGTGCGCCATGCGTCGTTGATGTTCATTCGCGCCCGCATCATCAGCGGAACCCAGAACTCCATCCTCAAAGCAAACTTCGTCCCGGTGAATCGCTCCGGCGCGACGCCGATAACCGTGAAGGGATGGCCGTTGAGGTAAACGCTACGGCCCACAAGGGCCGGGTCGGCGTTGAAGCGCCGCAGCCACAGGCTGTGACCGAGCACGACGACCGGATGGGTGTTGGGCGTGCGGTCTTCTTCGAGCCGGAACCCACGCCCCAAGGCAGGCGGCGCGCCCAACACGTCGAAGTAATTCCCGCTGACCGTCTCGCCCCATACGACTTCGGCGCGATCATCGCTTCCCCCACTGGTGTTGCTAATCGCCGCCGAGGTCATCCGGTACGCGATCAATCCGCCGAAGGACTGGTTGCGGTCGCGGTAATCCAGATAGTTCAGATACGAGAAATCGTCGTATACGCTCGGCTGCTGTTTGGCGCCGGTGAAGACAATCGCCAGTCTTTCAGGCTGCGCATATGGCGACGGGCGCAGCAGCAGTGAACTGACGGCGCTGAAAATCGCTGTGTTGACGCCGATCCCCATTGCGAGCGTGAGCGCGGCGATGAAAGTAAAGCCGCGCTGTTTGCGCAACATGCGCGCGCCATAGCGCAGGTCTTGCCATATGGTTTGCATCACATCTCCTCGTTGAGTTCTGATTGTTCACGGACGTTTCGCGCCTTGTGGCGGTTTATTCTCAGCGGCGGGTGTTTCCAGTTCCCGCTGCAAAGCGTCTAATCGGTCGTCAAGTTCAGCCAGCCTGGCCCGCTCGATTGGCAATTGCGCGACGATTTGGGACTCCTGCTCTCGCATCCGCGCTTCCTCTTGCGCCAGAAAACCCAACCTGGTTTTGACAATTTCCTGGCTTTCTTCCTCAACCGGATCAGCCTGCCTGTTGTCGCGACTCAAGCGTCCTTCGCTTCTTTTCAGCTCGCCCTGAAGATCGATCTGCCCCAATTTCAAATTGGCCATTCGGTCGCGGGTCTCGCGCAATCTCTCAGTCAGACGGTCCACTTGTTGCTGTTGCGACCGCATCCGCTCGATGATGGCCTGGGCTTGATGAGCGCTCAGTGTTGACCGCTGGATGGCGAGCCGTAGCTGGCGCGTTTCGTTCAGCAGCGCCTGCATGGTTTGCGCATTCTCGCCCTGCGCAGTTTGCTCGGGCCTTGTGTGTGGGGTCTGGGAACTGCTGAACGAGGTAAAAACCAAGGTCGCCAGAAAGAGAAGACAGGCTATGGAAATGGTTTTGGCATGTGACATATTCATCTCCCTTCATTTAGAGGAAACAGATCGCGCTCATTCATGCCGAAGCGCTATTATCGGATCCACCTTCGTCGCGCGTCGCGCGGGGATGTAACAGGCCAGCGACGCCACCCCCAGCAGCGACAGCGTGACCACGGCAAAGGTGGTTGAATCAATCGGGCTCAACCCGTAAAGCAAGCTGGCAATCAGGCGCGTCATCGCGAAGGCCGCGGACAGTCCCGTTACCACGCCGATCAAGACCAGGGTCATGCCTTGTCTGGCGATCAGCTTGAAGACGTCGCGCGGATGGGCGCCGAGCGCCAGCCGGACGCCGATCTCCTTCGTCCTGCTGGCGACGTTGTAGGACATTACGCCGTACAGCCCTAGGCAGGCGAGCAGCAGAGCCACCAGGCCGAAGAAACCGGAAAGCTGCGCGATGACACGCTCTGTCGTGATGGACTGGTTGACGAGTTCATTAACGATGCGGATTTCGGGCATGTCCATCGAGGGAGCCGTAGCTTTGATGGCCGCGCGAATCGCTGAGACCGCGGCGGCGGCGTTCCCTGCAATGCGCGCTTCATTGACGGCCCACGCGAAGTTCGGATGGCGCGCGGCGTGAAAATATGGGACGTAGAAACAACTCTCGGTCGATTCACGCAGGTCGTCGCGCTTCGAGTCGGCCACGACGCCGACGACCACAAAATCCAATGTCCCATACGGCGCGCTGGCCCTGATCCGGCGGCCGATAGGATTCGTCCCCCTGAAGTAAGCGCCGGCCATCGTCTGATTGATCACGCCGACGAGCGGCGCATTGTCTTCGTCTTGTGGCCCGATTTCGCGGCCTGCGAGGATCGGAACGCCCACTGTCGAGAAATAACTCGGCCCGACGTAATCGCAGATCGCGCTCATCCGCTGCCCGGACGGTACAGCCTGGCCTTCGACCGAGATGTCCGCATCAAGGCTTACGCCGTTGAAGAGACCGCTCAAGGACAAACTCGCGCCGCGCACACCGGGGATGGCGCGAAGGCGCTGAAGCAACTCTCTGTGATGTTGGTTAGCAGTGGCCGGATTCGGAGAGATATTGAACTGAAGAAGCTGCGCGCCGTCATAACCCAGTTCGATCTGCGTCAGCTTCAAAAAACTGCGCGCGAACAATCCGGCAATGATCACCGAGACGAGTGACATGGCGACCTGTCCGACCACTAGAATCTTGCCTGCGGGCGCTCGTCCAATATTCTCGCCGCC
>DATEMG010000526.1:0-7101 GCA_035275805.1 Blastocatellia bacterium | reverse complement strand
ACAGGATTTACAGGATTTTTCAGGATTGAGATCAATTCACGAAATCCTGAAAAATCCTGTAAATCCTGTCTATCTTCCTAGGAGGAAAAATGGAGAGCAAAGCAAAACTTTTCGGTCACGCAGTTCACCCAATCCTGATCGTGTTTCCTTTGGGACTCTTTGCCACTGCCGTGGTCTTCGACGCGATCGGTTGGGCGACGGGTAATGGGAAATGGCTGGAGGTATCTTTCCGGATAATCCCTGCCGGCATCATCGGCGGGATGATCGCGGCGCTATTCGGATTGATTGATTTTCAGGGGATTCCCTGGAACACAAGGGCCAAGAGGATCGGAATATGGCACGGCCTGGGCAACGTCGGAGTCATAATCCTGTTCGGGGCCAGCTGGTTGACGCGTTGGCCCAGTCCATCCAACCCCGGCGCGCTGCCGGTAATGCTTTCGTTGGGAGGCGCGGTGTTGATGCTCATTACCGGATGGTTGGGCGGCGAGTTGGTCGAACGCCTGGGCGTGGGCGTGGATGAAGGGGCGAATCTCAACGCGCCTAACTCGCTGACCGGACGCCCTGCGAGAGAGGACCGCGCGCCGGATGAATCTCATTGGGACAGGGTTTAGTCCAAATCCCTGGCATTGTTCATCGTTCATTTGTCATTGCAGGAGCGGCGTCAATCCTCAATGACAAATGAAAAATGAACGATGAACAATGAACAATTCTGCATTTGGGCTACAAGCCCCCCTTGCGCAACTCTTCGGCCAGGTATTCGCTCGCGCGCCAGGCGACAGACGCGATAGTCAGTGTGCAATTCTTCTCAGGGCAGGAGACGAACGACGCGCCATCGACCACGAAAAGGTTTTTGACCTCGTGCGCCTGATTGAATTTGTTGAGCACGGACGTTTTCGGATCGTCGCCCATCCGCGCCGTGCCGACTTCGTGCGTAGCGTCGCCGGGCGGCGGCGGCAAGGCGCGAGTGTATGGAATGACCTCGGCGCCTGCGGCGCGCAGCAACTCTTCGGCGGTGTCGAACATCAACTCCGCCATCTTCAATTCATTGTCATGCCATTTCGCGTTGAAGCGCAGTTGCGGAATGCCGTAACGATCCTTCAGCCCGCCTGGATCAATCTCGCAATAGTTGTCGAAGTAGGGCAGGCATTCGCCGAAGCCGGCCATGGAGAGGCGCGTCGGATTGAGGTCGCGCACTTCCTTCTTGAACGAAGCGCCGAAGCCCTCGACGCGTTTGGCGAAGCCGGGGTATGCGCCGGAGCCGCTGCCGGGCTGATATTGCCAACCGCGCAGAACCGGGACTTTGCGCCCGCCTTTTATATTCGTATGGCGCGGAATGTATATATGACCGCCGCCAGCGCCGTCGTCGTTGAAGACTTCGCCGCCTTTCAAATCCGTCAGCCACCCGCCGATCATACCAGCCTTGAAATTGTCCATCAGGTAATGGCCCAGGACGCCGGACGAGTTGGCCAGGCCGTTTTCGTGATGGCGCGTTTTGGAGTTGAGCAGGATACGCGTCGATTCCATTGCGCCCGCGCCTAGCGCGACCACTTTCGCGTGGGCTTCATATGTCCTCTTGTTTTTCGTATCTATGAATTCGACGCCGCGCGCCTTGCCGGTCTTCGGATCGAGCAGGACGCGGTGGACCGCCGCGCCGGTGCGCAGGGTGAAATTCTTGCGCCCGATCAGCTTCGGGATGATCGTGTCGAGCGTAGAAAACCGCGACGCCGTCTGGCATCCGTAATCGCAATTGCCACAGTAATGGCAGGCCGAACGCCCGTCGCGATTGCGCAGAATGATCGCTTTGCGAATCGGAATTACTGGGATGCCGACCTTTTTGCCGCCCTTGATCAGATGGGCTTCGCCGCAACGCGGCGGCGGGGTCGGCGCGTGATAATTGCCGTCCGGCGTGACGGCCAGGTTTTCGCGCGTGCCGAACACGCCCATCAAGTCTTCGGCCTTGTCGTAATAGGGCGCGAGGTCTTGATAAGAGATGGGCCAGTCCTCGCCCGCGCCGTCCTGCATCGATTTCGGCTTGAAGTCCCACTCTGACATCCGCAGAGAGACGCGCGCCCAGGTGTTGGTCCGCCCGCCGACGGCATGAATGCGCGTCCAGTGAAAGTCGGTTCCCGGAGCGAGGCCGTAACGATCGATGCGCGGATGGACATAAAGATGCTCGGTGTAGGCGCTGACCTTCCACAGCCCCTCGTATTGGCCCGGCTTGCCCAGCCCGCGAAACGGCATCTCGTAAGGCCACGAATGCTCGGTGTGAAAGATCGTGTTGCGATCCCACTTCGGGCCGATTTCGAGCAGCAGGACGTTGAGACCCTTGTTGACCAGGACGTGCGCGGCGACGCCGCCGGCCGCGCCGGAGCCAACAATGATGGCGTCGTAAAGGACCTTTGATGATGTCATTTGAGAAACCATTCTCTGCCAGGGTTATTTACAGTGAAAAGGGATAGGCGAATGATAGCACAGCTACATTAGCCTACCCCTTCCATTTTCTGAAGAGAATTCCAAAATGTCAGCCGTTCATCAGAACGTCAGCCTGAGGCCGAGTTGGATGTTCCGGCCTGGCGCCGCGCCGTTGATCGTGCCGAAAGCGGCGTTGTTCCTGTCAATGTTCGGATTGTTCAGATTGACCATATTCCAGGCATTGAATAAATCACCCTGGAATTGCAACCCGACTTTCTCGGTGAGCGCAAAGCGCTTGCGCAGAGAAAAGTCCCACAAGTGGCGGCCCGGACCTTCGATTATGCCGACACCCGCCAGGCCGCGGCGCTCGTTGGATGGGTTAGCAAACGCCGCTTTGTTGAACCAATCATCGGTCGTCCTGGGGCCGTCAATCTCCTGCCCAGTGGTGTCCGCGCGCCGTGTCCCGATGGAACTGTTGCCGTTCGGCGTCAACAGCGCTCCCGTCTGCCAACGCGTAATGCCGCTCAGTTCCCAGCCACCCAAGGTGTTTTTAAGCAGGCCGCTCGACTTGCCGAAGAACGGCAGGTGGTAGGTGTAGGTGGTGACAAAGACGTGCCGACGGTCGAAGTTGACAGGGCCGTAGTTAAATTGGCGCACAAACGGGTCGTCACCGGTTTGTATGTTATCGCCATTACCGCTCCCGTCGCCTAGCGCCTTCGACCACGTGTAGCTGGCCGTCATGGTCAGATCGCCTTTGCGCTTGGCGGCGTACAGCTGCAAGGCGTTGTAGTTCGCAACCGCATCGCTCAGGCGCATGCGAATGGTCGAATAGCCTTTGAATGGGCGAAGGAAATTGACCGAAGCTCGCTGCGCCGTCGGCAACGCGGCGTTAGCGCGCAGATCTTCGAACCTCGGCGCATTGATGTCCGGTTGCCGCAGCAGATGACGACTCTGGTTGCCGACGTATGCGACCTCACCGAAGATGCCCCAGGGCAACTCGCGCTGCACGCTGAGGCTGTAGCTCATTGTGTAAGGCAGCTCCAGATTCGGATCGATCGTTTGGATTTCGCCGAACGGCGCGGCCGCGGATGCGGCGCCTCCGTGAATGTTCGACAAATTGCCGTTCTCGAACTGCGCGCTGTCGGTGAAGGGCGGGATGTTGACCGCCGAGAAGATAATGTTGCCTTCGGGCTTGTCATAGAAGATGCCGAAGCCCCCGCGAATCGCCATCTTGTTGTCGTCGGTCGGCGAGTACGCGAAACCCACGCGCGGCATGATGACATGCTGCGGGTCGTACAGGCCGCGCGGAGCGCCGGTCGGCACTAGGAGCACAGCCGCATCTCTGCCGGTGGGCACGCGACCGAGTTCGTCCTGCGGCACGCCATCGGCGGCGATGATCAGGCCGTTGAAGCGATTGCCGCCCTTGCTCGTGTCAATCGTCCCATTGCGGTTAAGCGTCACCGCCCGGGCCGGATCGTACAGCGCCGGGGCGAAGTTGACGATGTTATTGGCTTGCGTGTAGGTCGGGCTGCTATAGGCGTAACGCAGGCCGAGTTCGAGACTCAGTTTACGGTTGAAGCGCCAGCTGTCGCTGACGAAAGCCTCTGTCTGAGAGAAACGGAAGAATCCCGTCGGGTCAATACCCGCTTCGCTATAGGTGCGGAAATTGCCCAACAGCATATCGGCGAAGCCGACTCTCGTCGTGTTCGGGTTGCCGTCCGGATTGAAGTTGATGTTGCCGGCGTAGAGCGAGCGCCCGTTCTGATCCTTTCGGTTGCGGATGATTAGCGCGCCGGTCTTGAGCGTGTGCGATCCACGCACCCAGGAAAGGTTGTCGCTGAACGCAATGTCGGTGGTAGGCGAAATCAGCGATTGCGCCGCGCCCTCCCAGCCGGCAAAGGTGGTGACGGTCACATCCGGAATGCTCTCTTCGAAACGGCCGCCGCCTGCAAAGAGTTGCTGGTAAGTCAGGCCATAGGTCGAGCGCTTCCAGGCGTCGCCGACCGGCGGAATGCGCTGGCCGTTCCAGGAGGCGTTGATCTTTGCTTCGTTGATCAGGGTCGGCGTAATCGTCCAGGTATGACCGACCTGATAACTGGGGCTCGGGCGGTTGCGTTCGGTGGGAATTGTGGGCAGATCCGAATCGATGAAGGTGCCGAAGGGCGCGATCAACACGTAATCGTCATTCAGATAGCGCCCATAAATCGAGTGTTTTTCGCTGAAGCGGTAATCGAGACGGAGAAGGTCCTGGCGAACATCGAACGGGTTCGGCTCTTGAAATACAGCATTGTTGCCCGTCGGAGTATCCGTGTAGGCGACGGCCCGCCCTTCCATCGCCGTGTAGATATTGGCGAGGGCTCTGCCGTCGGCGGTGATCAGATTCGCAGGCATAATGTTGCCCGGGAAACAGCCCGTACGGATGGCCTGGGTCGTGATCGCGCCGGTGGCGCTGTTGAAAACCGGCCCCACGCAGGTAGTGAGGGGCTTGGACGTGTCGCGCAGCACGCCGTCGTCGGCGGTTCCGATAATGCCGTCGGGGCCGCGCAAGCGGAAGGAGAAATCGCCGTTGCGTTCGGCGCGTGTCGGGATCGAGCGTCCGGTCGAAGCGGTGAAGCGGCGTATTTTTTTCCATTCCATGCCGCCGAAGAAGAAGAACTTGTCTTTGATGATTGGCCCGCCAAAGCTCCAGCCGAAATTGTTATAACGGAACGCAGGCCTCGGGATTTCGACCGTTCGCGCCTTGTTGAAGAAGTTGTTGGCGTCCAGCTTGTCGTTGCGAAGGAATTCAAAGACGCTGCCATGGAACTCGTTTCCGCCGCTTCGCGTCACGACGTTGATCGAGGCTCCCGAATTGCGCCCGTACTCGGCTGAAAAGTTCGAGGTCTGGATCTTAACTTCCTGAATGAAGTCAATGCCGATATTGTTGATCTGGCTGTTGTTGCTCCCCGAGTCAAGATTGAAGCCGCCGTCAATCGTGAGTAGATTGGTGTTGCCGCGATTGCCGTTAATCGGCTGGTTCACGCCCAAATCGGTCATGAGCGCCACCGGGTCATCAGTCAGCAGCGGCGCGCCGGGAATGAGCGTCGTCAATTGAAGGTAATTGCGCCCGTTGAGCGCCAGTTCCTGGACCTGCGCCCGGTCAATTACGCGCGCGACCTCACCAGAGGTCGAATTAACCGTCTCGCCAGTGGATGCTATTACCTCGACGGATTCGGTGACCGCGCCGGCTTCCAGCGCGAAATCCACGGTCAGGCGTCCGTCGGCGACGAGGCTATACCCGGTCTTAGTCGCTTTTTTGAATCCCTGATGCTCAATTGTCAAAGTGTAAGCGCCGACCGGCAGATTGGTCACGACGTAAAAGCCGTTCGAATCGGTAGTCGCGCTGCGAGGTTGCTGGGTCGCTTCGTTGGTTATCTTCACGGTCACGCCGGGGACCAACGCTCCACCGGCGTCGGTGACGGCGCCCGAGATGCGCCCTGTAACGGATTGCGCCAGCAGGCCGCTACTGAAGCCGCTACATATAAGGGCTAGAAGCGCCGCCGCGGTGGTGATAATTTTGCGGTTCATTGCATTCCTCCGATGTTGGGGGTATTTGGTCAATAGTTGTAGTTGTGGACGAGCGTCAGGAAACAGGCTTTCACAACCCGACGACGCTCCCCGCGAAAAATCATCCCTAGACCTGCCTGGCAAAGCGCGTACGAATGCCAGGCAAGCTATCGAGCCAGCGTTCTCGGTCAGTAGTTTGTTAGGGTTTTTCTATTAAACCGGAGCCAGAACGGCTTTGGCGGCGCGCTCCTGTTCAAGCTCCCGCGCCGCATGAACAGTCATCTCGACGCGGTAAGCCGCCGCCAAGGTCGCGATCCACGGCACGGCCTGCCAGCAAAGGTTCATGAAGACCGAATAGGAGTCGCTTACCTGTTGGCCTTCGGTCAGAGACATTCTCTGACTAACCTGAAGGAGAACCAGCGCGCCGCGCAGCAACGTGTAAAGAGTCAGAAAGCGCAGGGCGACCGCCAATTTTCCACCGCCCATCTGCATCGCCATCCGGTGTGTCGCCAGGCTGGCGGCGGCGCTGAGTGAGAGCAGCGCCAAACCGATCAGTTGCAACCAGCGGCTCACCACGTAAGGCGAGCGAGCCTCGCTCAAACCTTCGCGGAAAACCATCAGCGTGAGGAGCAAACCCAGGATGCCGGCGATCGCGGCGTAATCGCGCTTCTCCAGCGCGAAGCCCAGTCCGACCTCATGATAAGCCCACCACATGGCCAGCAGGCCGAAGAGCAGAAAAGCATTGGCCGGCACAATCGCCAGATGCTGCAGCAATCCCCACAACGGATCGCGCGTGTAGCCGGGCCAGATCAAGTTAAACAGCGAGCTTTCAACAACCATTCTGACGATCGAGACGCCGGCGTTGCCGGCGAGCGCCAACCACGCCAGGCGCAACCAGCGCGTCTGCCGGTACTCCGCAGCTATCTCCAGGTTGAGCCACAGCGCAAGTCCGTATGCGAGACACAAAAAACCTGTCTTTATCACGCTTTGAGGCTGCCACATGCGCGGCGCCAGTCCCGCCCACCAGGGCAAATGCGCGGCCAGATAGGCGCAGAGATTGAGCGCCAATCCATACCAGACGACTTTCGGTGTAATGCGTGACGCGATCATAACGATTGAGGATTGCGGATCGCGGATTGCGGA
>DATEMG010000525.1:0-3625 GCA_035275805.1 Blastocatellia bacterium | reverse complement strand
TGGGGAATGGGGAGTGGGGGTCAAAAAAAAGTATTTACTTGACTCCCCACTCCCCATTGCCCACTCCCCACTCCCGACAGTTTTCTGAGGAGATCGTATGAAAAGCAAATTGTCCGTGGCGCTCTGCGCTCTATTGTTTATCACCTGTCGGGCTGCGGTCAGGGACGCCGGTCACAACGGCGAGGGCGTCGCCCAACCTACCGAAATTACACGACCGAGCAACAGCGCGAATATGAAATCAAACCTGGCGGCGGCTAGCAACGCATTCGGCTTCGACCTGTTTCAACAACTCCGGCGGCAGGACGCGAACAAGAGCGTCTTCTTCTCGCCGCTGAGCGTCACAGTCGCGCTCGCCATGACATACAACGGCGCGGCCGGCGAAACGAAGAACGCGATGGCGCGCGCGCTCAAGATCGAAGGCATGAGCCGCGGCGAACTCAACCACGCGAGCCACGACATGTTGAAGGATCTGAAAGGCTCCGACCCGAAAATCGAACTGGCCATCGCCAATTCGCTGTGGGCGCGCAGCGGCGTGCGATTCAACGAGAGTTTTCTTGCGGACAACCGGGCATTCTACAGCGCTGAAATATCCACGCTCGATTTCAGCAGCCCGCAAGCGGCGGCGACGATCAACCGATGGGTCAGCGACAACACCAAGGGCAAGATCAGCAAGATCATCGACACCATTGACCCGCAGAAGGTCATGTTCCTGATCAACGCCGTCTATTTCAAAGGCCAATGGCAAAAGAGATTCGAAAAGACGCTTACGAAAGAACAACCTTTTTATTTGCCGGGCGGCCAAAAGAAGCCCATGCCGATGATGGCGCAATCGGGCAATTATCTTTACCATCGCGGCGATAAGTTCCAGGCCGTCAGCCTGCCCTACGGCGAGGGCGGCGTCAGCCTCTATCTCTTCCTGCCCGACAAGGGGTCGTCGCTGGACGAATTCCTTAAAGGCCTCAGTTTTCAGAAGTGGGAGGGGTGGATCAACAATTTCAACGACACGCCCGGCGACGTGAAACTGCCTCGATTCAAACTCGATTACGAAGAAACGCTAAATGACTCGCTCAAAGCCGTGGGTATGGGAGTGGCGTTCAACCCGCGCGAGGCCGACTTCAGCGGCATCCGCCCGGAGCGGGACCTCTACATCTCCGAGGTCAAACATAAGGCTGTCGTCGAAGTCAACGAAGAAGGCACTGAGGCTGCGGCCGCGACATCAGTCGGCGTTTCGATAACGTCCGCTCGTCAGCCTCGAGAGCGTTTCTCCTTTGTCGCCGACCGGCCCTTCCTGATGGCGATCCGCGATTCGAAAACAGGCGCGATCCTGTTTATGGGAGCGGTGATGGAACCGAAATAATCCTTAGCCACAGAGGGCACAGAGAGCACAGAGGGATTTAATGACTTCTCTGTGTTCTCTGTGCCCTCTGTGGCTATTCATCTATGTGGAAACTGCTGTAATTCGGTCTCCACTGGAAAACTTATCAGGACTCGGTCGCCCACTCACATGAAGTTGCGAGTATGCAGCGCGGAGAGTTCGGCGGCTTCGGCGTCGCTGAAGCCGAGCTTTTCCAGCCTCGACTTGCGTCCAGCGCGCATTTCCTCATTGAGCGTTTGGGCGCGGGCGTAACCGGCGGCGACGTCCTCGGCGCGCCACGACCCCGCGGCCAGCAGAATCAGCGCGTCGAAGACCTCTTCGTTCAACCCGGCCGTATTTGACAGCGCATCGTGACGCCGGATGACGGCCGTCGCCAGACGTTCGCGCAGCGCGGGATCTGTCGCCATTTGGTATTGCAAATGGCCCACGCCGAACGCGACGTGGCGCGCCTCGTCCTGCGCGACCAGCCGCGCGATCTGGCGTGTGACCGGATCGGGCGCGTGGCGTTCTAGAAACCATAGCAGATTCAAAAACGTCCCTTCGCCCAGCACGGAAAGCAGAAAAGAGGCGAGCGCGAAATCAGGCTCGTCGAGCAGCGTCTTGAGCGATTGCCGGCCGCTCACCGTAGACAACCCCATCTCTTCGCCCCGCAGCGTGGCGCGGCGCGTGAAGACTTCGACGTGGCGCGCCTCGTCGGCGATCTGCACGGCGAGCAGTTGCAGGACTTCACGGAAATGCGGATGGATATGCGCGATGAAGCGAGCCGGTACTTGCAGCGCGGCGTTTTCGTTTTCGATCAGGTAAGTCATCACCTGCGCGACGGCCCGCTCCATTTCTTCATCCAGCTCGAACGGCTCATCCCAATCGATCGCGGTGTGCGGGTTCCACTGCGCGGCGACCGCCTGCCCATAGAGCTTCGGGGCGCTCTCGGCCCAGACTCGCTCTTTCGTTTGAAGAGGGTAGTAAAAGGCCGGCCCGCCAGCCTCGACCGCGGCGCCGCGCGCGGCGAATCCCCAGTCGGCGGGAGGCGCCGCATACACCGCGGATTTCTCCCGCGCGTCGGAAAGCCCGGCGCGTTCGGCCCCTCGCCAACGTCCCTCCGACGCGGCCCCGCGCACAATCCACGCCGCGAATTGGCCGTCGCCTTCCACAAATTCGTGTCCCTGGTCACGACACCAGCCGCGCAGGGTCATGGCGAAATCAGCCGCCGACGCCCGCACCCCTAGCCTGCCCCCGACGGGCAAGTCGCGCAGCGCCTTTTTGAGAAGCAAATGCGCGCCGGATGTGAACGAGAGCGTTTCAATATCGATAGTCCGCGACGGTGATGTTTCCGTGATCGTCATAAAACCCCATCTCATCCACGGCCCGTTCGAGCGCGCGATAACCGTCGACGCGGCCCGGCCTCCACGCCTTCAAGCCTTCCAGGTCGAGCAGCGGCCTGACCTCCGGGTCGTCGTAAGACATTCCCAGTAACAATTCCCGGAAGCGATTCACGAGGTCGCGCGGCGCGTCGTCGAGCGCGGTGAAATTGCAATGGTCGTACGGCGCCGTCTGGGCCAGCGCGCGCGTGGCCCCGGCGGGCAGCGTACCTTCGTTGATGAAGAGTAGATAATTCGAATCGATCATGCAGGCCGCATCCACCACGCCCGCAATCAGGGCGCGCGCGGCTTCGCGCTCGCCACCGATGTGATCGCCATGTTTGCCGCCCAGCAGATCGTGCCGCGCCACCTCGAAATCGGCGAACGGCGCCGCCCCTTTCGCCCGCAGGTGAGAGAGAGGTATCAGCGTGGCTTGCGGAGAATCTATCGCGCCGACCCCGACTCGCTTCCCTTTCAAATCGGCGATGGAGTTAATTGACGAGCCCGGCCTGACCAAAATGACCGAAGTCAGATCCTGATCCGTATCGCGCATGGCGACGGTTTCTGCCCGTCGGCCCGTCGCACGGGCCAGGCGAGCGGCGCGCACCCAGGCAAGCGGCGAATTCCAGGCGATGTGAAAATGCCCCGCAAAATGCGCCTCGACCTGTCGCTCATAATTCGAATAGAGAATGTAATCGAACGCCAGGCCGCGTTTATCGAACCATGCCTTGAATCCTTCCCAGATCGTGACGACCTTCGGATCGTAGGCGACTGCGCCGAGTAATAGAGTGCGATTGTTCATAATCGTTTCAGAGTAGGGAGTGGGGAGTAGGGAGTGGGGAATGGGGGAAGAAGATCAAGAGTATGGAGTGGAGAAGAAATGCGAGCGTTG